>NZ_CP071057.1:3237500-3424851 GCF_017161425.1 Marinicauda algicola
GAAGGGCGCGCAGATCAAGAAGTCGGTACATCGTGAAATTTCCCTGACTGTTTCCAGGCGTGTTGACGAAGAATTTTGCTGTTGGGCACATGCAGGAAAGCGTCGATATTTCAACGACCTACACTGCCGCTATGTCAGGGAGACCTCCCTATTGTCCCGCAGTCCAACGTGAGGGCTCAGAGCAAATCACCCCGCACTCTCGCTTCGGCTGGATGAAAGCCGGGGTCACGTCACTGGTCCTGTCGGCGCGGCGGCCGCGCGGGCGGCTTGGCGCTCACCCGCGGGTATCCGTCAATCCCGCACGTAGATGATTGGCTGTCAGATTATGGGGTAAATCCAAGCATCCGCTCGGCTTCAATCGCGCCGATGAGCGTCTCCAATTGCCGGTCGGACAGTCGTCTCAGTTCGGTCAGAAGGCTTGGATTGAGGTCGCCGGGTTCGCAAAGGCTGTATATCGCCGCGCGCCAACGGCCTCTCACCTGTCTTCGGATTGGCAGTCCGCCGGCGCGAAGGCGCGAGATTTCCGCCCTGACGGAGGCGGGCCGCCAGCCGAGCCGGATCGCCAGCTCGGCGGCGCTGCACCCGCCTTCCGTCCTGAGTTCGGCCAGGATGATCTCGCGCACGATCATACCGGGACCGTGCCGGTGCTCTCATCCCAGAGCTCTTGCGCGATCAGGACCGGATCGATTCCATGGGCGGCCCACCATCCCGGTTCATCCGGATCACGATGGACAAGATCGTGATGGCGGCGACATAGCGGGACTGTGAACTCATCGGAGACTTTCTTCGCCATTGCCCGAGGCTGCATGAAACGAAGATGGTGGGCGTCCGCCGGAGAGCGCCCGCAGACCAGGCATGGCTGGCTGCGAACGTGAGCGAGATGGGCTGGCGCCCGCAACCGTCGTTGTTTCGGCAGAAAGAACGCTCCGCCTTCATCGTCGGCCCGGACAATGTCCTTTGCCCATACCGTACCTGTTTCGTTGGCTTGTCCTGACCGGTTCGGTTTCGCTTCGGATTCCGCCGGCTCCGGATCTGACTGGTTTTCACCGGGTGGGTCGTCACCCTCGCGATCAGTGTCCTGCCCAGCCTGACCGGTCGCGTGCTCGGCTGAACCTTCGGCCTTTCGACTTCGACCGGCAGACCGCTTCTCCTGCCCCCTATGACCGAGAACGCCGAGACCGAATGGCTTTCCGAAGGTGGCGAGCGCACGCAAGGTGGCATCAAGCTCGGCGGCTTTCAGCCCTTTATTGTGTGCCTCGAACGGCGTGTCGCCGCGTCCCTCGCCGCATCCGTGGCCATCGCGAAATGGCGCCGAACCAAGCGAAACACGTACCTTGGCGACATAAGCCGTGGTCACCACCCCCTCACGTTCCCGGGTCGCGGCGCAGCGCATTTCGAGCACCTCCCGGCTCCAGCCATCAGCGCCAAAGAGCCGGTTTGCTTCCTCCATGGCCCGCCAGGCTTCGGCTGGCCCACCATTTGGATCGATATGCGCTGAGCCTGCACGGCGAAGGGCGCGTTGGGTTTTCTGATCGAAGCTCATTATTTGGTCCTCACCGTGATGATCGGATCGCCTTCGACAAGCCGGGCACCGGGTATGACGGTCCCGGCTTTGAGTGCATCTGTGACCTCGCGGCGGTCGAGGACAGGGTCGGGCGTGCGCCAGTACTCAAGCGGTATGTCATCGATCTGCTCTACATCGAGCTTCAGGGATCCCGGCCGGAGCGATACCGTGAGATCCTCCTCCTCGATGCGCCGAATCTCGCAGCTATCCATCGCTGCGGCGCAAGCCCGGCGCTTGGCTTTTGCCCGACCGGTTATTCGCTCCATCCGGGCGCGCATGGTCTGAAGCCGGTCCTTGAGAGCGGCCGCCATGGCCTCGTCATCGAGGGCCGAGCGCAGGGCTGCTGCAATCACCTGATTGAGATTGGTCAGCCCTTCGAGCGTGTCGGCGAGTGTTTCCTCATCGAGGTCACCGTGCTCGGCGATCAAGCGTTCCTTCAGGACCTCGTGGCGTGCGCGTTCGGTTGCCAGATCAAGCATCGGGTTGTCTCCTTTTCTGGTTTACCCGGCACGCACCACCGCTCCGATGCGGCGCACAGTCCAGTCGATGCTGAGATCAAAAACGAACTCCGGCGCTGCCTGTCTCCATCGGGAGACAGAAATGAAAGGCCAGGGCATTACGTCGCGCCGAAAGAAGGTTCAGCGGGCGAGCGCAGATGGGAGTCATGATCAGGAAGGGGGGCCGGCTCTCGAGCACAGCTCATTCGCGACCGGCCAAGTCTCGGTGTCCGTGGGGCCCGGCGTCCCGTTCGGCTTGATCTATACGCCGGAGCCGGCGCGCGCCCGAAGTTACCCGGCCGCCTTCTGCGCGAGTTCGATCGCTTGGCGAGCTTCGTGGATTATCTTCTCGGTAAGGCACTCACGCGTTGCGCGGGTAACGGGCTCGGCCTGACCGGCGACGGCAGCTTCATGCGCGCGCTCGAGCGCGGCAGCCGTTTCGACGAAGAGGGCGGCGGGGTCACGAGCCTTCATGACCCTCACCACCACTGCTCGATTGGACGGCGAAGGTCCAGCTTACCAGCGCCGGTCGAAGTCGGACCGGTCACGACCGTAGCGTCGGCCAGTCTCGGGATCGGTATCGAGCAGGGCCGCGCCACGGCCACCCCGCGCCCATCCCATGAATTGGGAGATCGCATCGACCTGATCGTCATGGCGACCGTCTGGAAAGGCCCGCATCTCATCGCGCAGGGCTGACCACCACTCGACTTCGGTCGGGAAGACGACCTGGCCGGTTTGCAGCCAGTCCAGATGAGGCGATAAGCGCTCGAGCTTGCTTCCGTCAGGCGCGATGAGGGTGGGGAGCAGCCCGCCCTCCTGGCGCATGGCGCTCCACATGACTCGCGTCGCGTTGGTCTTCTCTATCAGAACCTCTTCGGCGCCCCACTTATCGTGGAGTTGGACGATGCGCGCCTTGAGATCCGCCCCGTCAAGCCGGGCGCGGAACAGGTCGAGCAGGTACCAGACCTTGTCCTTGTATCCCCACGTCGTGCAGACCGAGTAGGAGCAGTTCGGGCCGGTCTCCACGGCCGTATCCCAGCTCTGGACGATCCAGATGCACTCCTCCTTGGTCGGCGGTTTGTCGACCAGCTTGAGCTTGCCGATATCAATAACGGCGCCCTCAGGCAGGACCGGACTTTGCTGGTATTGGGCGGCGAAGGCCACCCGGCCGATCTCGGCCTTCAGATCCTCCAAGCTCGCCTCGTCGAACCGGTAAGGATCGAGGATGTCGCCCCGGCGCCGCCTCCAGCTTCTCGCCCCATGGAGCGGTATGTCTTCATCCTCCTCGGCAATGGCCGGCAGGTTCAGGTGCCGGAATCGGCCTTGTTCCAGCAGGAAGGCCGGAAAATCGTCCTCGTGCAGGCGCTGCATGATGGCGATGATCGAGCCGGTCCTGGGGTTGTCCAGCCGGCTTCGAAGGGTCTCGGTATAAAACTGCCTGGCCTTGGCCCGCATCACCTCCTGGCGGGCCTCGCTTCCCTTTAGGATATCGTCGATGATGATCACATCCGCCCCGAACCCGGTCACCGTCCCGGCCAGCGAAACGCCATAGCGCGCCCCGCCGGCGGTGGTGCGCCATTCATGCTTGTTGCTCGAGCGAGCCCGCGTGCGCGGGAACAATGCCTTGTACCAAGGCGCGTTGACGATCTGGGCGAACTTGGCCGCGTGCTCATGGCTCAGCGTGTCGGAGTAAGTCGCCACCATCACCTTGGCCGTTGGATGATTGCCCAGGATCCAGGCCGGCAGGGCGATCGCCGCGGCGACAGATTTAAGGTGGCGCGGCGGGATGGTCACCAGGAGCCGGCCGCCGTCCTCACTGACGGCCCGCTGCAGAGCCAGGCTCAACGCATCGACATAGTCGAGCCGGTTCAGCCTCTGGCCCTCCAGGGTCTCGAAGACCCTTTGAAGGAAGAAGTAGAAGAGTGTCTTCTGAGCCGCGGCACTCTGGATACGAAGATCAGTCATCCCCAGCCTCCCCCTTGCCCGCTTGGCCGGCCTCGAGCCAGCGTTTGAGCTCGGCGACCATCGCTTTCTCCGCATCGGTCGGTTCGGTGGAAGCGCCATCGACCCCCTCGGCGGCAGAGCCACTCAGCATTTGATGCGCTCTGAATAAACGCTCGAAGGCCTTGCCATCGCCGCTCAAGCCTTCGGAGAGTTGGCGCATGAAGAGCGCCTTTGCGGCGCTCACCTTGCGTCGGCGCCCTCCTTCGGTGATCACGACCTCCTTGAACAGAACCTCGTCGATCAGCGTGCCGAGATTTTTCTTCAGCCGCGGCCGGCCCTTTGGATTGCCGGACTTGCCCTTCTGAAACTGGGTGGCCCGAGGCGGATTCCCGTAGCCGACAGGACGATGAGGATCGTGTCCGGCCGAACTCGCGATTGGAGCCGATACCGATCCCGGCTTCGCCTTGCGGGTGCGGTGTCTAACCTGAAGCGGCTTATCGCTCATCATCGCCTCCCCGGGATTCGCGGACATCGGTGAAACGCTCGCCGGTCGCTTCAAGCACGGCCTCCACGCCGAAGGCCCGAGCGAAGCGCTCGACGATGACATCGCAATAGCCCGGATCGAGTTCGATCAGCCGGGCGACACGCCCGGTCTGCTCGGCCGCCAGCATCGTGCTGCCCGAGCCGCCGAACACGTCCAGCACGATCTCGCCGCGCGCCGTCACATCGCGCAGGGCGTCGGCGATCAGGGCGGTGGGTTTGACGGTGGGGTGGAGCTTCAGGAGCTCGCCGCGCTCCTTCGAGCCGCCATTGCATCCCGGATAGGCCCAGACATTGGTGCGGTTGCGCCCGTGCTTGCCGAGCTCGACATTGTTGCGGTGCGACGCGCCGGGCTTCTTGAACACGGCGATCAGCTCGTGCTGGCTGCGATAGAGCGAGCCCATCCCGCCGGTCCCCTTGTCCCAGACCGCCAGATTGAGAAGATCGAATCCGCAAGCTTCGCCCGCCTGGATGAGCGGCGAGATCGAGCGCCAGTCCATGCAGCTGAAGGCAATACCTCCGGGTTTCATGCGGGCGGCCAGGTGGCTGTGGACAGTCTTCAGGAAACCGGCGAACGCCTCCTCGCTCATCTCGCCGGACGCCATGGCGAACTCGCGGTGCTTGATCTTGCCCAGCCCGCTGATGTGCTTGTCGACGGGCACGTTATAAGGCGCGTCGGTGAAGACCGCGTCGGCGGTCTCTACCCCCAGCAAGGCGTCATAGATCTCGGGCTTGAGCGAGTCCCCGCACACGAGCCGGTGCGGGCCGATCTGCCAGACATCCCCGAGCAGGGTGACCGGCACGTCCGGCGTGTCGGGAATGGCCGGCTCCTCGTCTCCACCGTCATCGAGCAGGACATCGATCTCGCCGATCTCGAAGCCGATGGCCTCCATGTCGAAATCGAGCTCGACCAGCTCGCCGATCTCGATACGCAGCGTCTCGAGATCCCAGTCCGCGCCTTCAGCCAGCTTGTTGTCGGCGATGCGATAGGCGCGGATCTCCTCGTCTGAGAGATGCTCGATGCGGATGGCCGGGGCACACGTGCGCCCAAGCTTTTTCGCTGCGGCGATCCGGGCCAGGCCGGCGATGACCTCGCCCTTGGCATCAACCAGGATCGGTGTGACGAAACCGAAGCGCTCGATCGATTTGGCGAGCTTCCTGATCTGGGACGCCGGGTGCTTTCTCAGTTCCCGGCTCGGAAGAACCAGATCATCAAAGGCGATCTCGATCAGGTGGAGGTGGTTAGGTATCTGCGGCGGAACAGAGTCCAGCCGCGCTGTTTGTATGGATGACATCTGGATGCCCCCTCTTTGCGCCAGGCAAGGGGCATCTTCACGCACTTAGTGCGTTAGCCGGCCCCCGCCCGACTGATCCAAAAAAAACTAATCATCTGTATCCCTTCGATGCTGCCAGACAGCCCGGCTGCTTCCTCGAGATGAATTCGACATAAGAGCGCCGATCCTCGTCGCAAGAGGGTCGGCGGCAAAAAGGTCAATGATGCGCAAATCTTATGCACCCATGGTGCTTATCATTTCGTATCCTGCTTTCGATCGACGACAATATGAATCTCGCCCACCTTTTCTCAGTCTGCTGACAGACTCGCTGCTCTGTTTGCGCCGTCGCAAAGATCGGTCAGATAGGATCCGTATTCATTGCGGAACCGCTTGCCGAGCTCGCGCAGCTGAGCTGTGTCTATCCACCCATTACGCCAGGCAACTTCTTCCGGGCACGCAATCTTGAAATCGTTCTGCCGCTCGGTCGCGCGTACCCATTCGCCGGCATTCACCAGTCCCTCAAGCGTGCCTGTGTCCAGCCAGGTCGCGCCGCGGAAGGTGCAATGCTCTTACCTCGCGGGACTTGAGGTGGACCCAGTTGAGTGACCTAAGCCCCCCGCCCTTACACTTTCAGCGGCGCCGGGGCTCGATAGTCTATCTGTTCGGGTAGATCGATTGCGCCGTAAGCCTAGCCGATTAGGAACTCGCGAGATCGGCGCACCCGCGCCGGCGTATGATAGCGCTTGCCAAGCCGGACTGCGGGTTATCACCACCGGGTCGTAAGTACCGGTCGACGCGATTGGCTCGTAGCGGGACAACTCCGGAATTTGCCTATGCTACTCAGGAGCGGACGCGGACTGGGATCATACAATCGAGTTTGTGTATGCTTCGCGATTGGCTTATTCGCAGATGCGCCAAGGCTGAGAAGTCCTTCATTGCCGCTACGAAGTTGTTGGTCGCATGAGTGCTTATCAAGAATATGCTGTGTCGGTTGCGTCTGGAGATTCGCTGAATGTGTGGGATTGTCGGCGTCGTCGGAGAGGCCAGAGCCAAGGCTATCATTCTGGAAGGTCTCCAGCGTCTGGAGTATCGCGGGTATGACTCCGCCGGGATCGCGCTTCTCAACGCCGAAGGATTCGCCCGTGCGCGGGCCGTGGGCAAGGTCGGCCGGCTGGTGGAGAAAGCCGGCGAGCTGGGCGAAGCCAAGACCGGTATCGGACACACGCGCTGGGCGACTCATGGCGCAGTGACCGAAGCCAACGCTCACCCTCATCACGCCGGGCGGGTGATGCTCGTGCACAATGGGATCATCGAGAATTTCCGCAGCCTCAGGGCCGAACTCGAAAAAGAGGGGCGGACATTCGAAAGTGAGACCGACACCGAAATCGTCGCCCACCTTATCGACCGCGAGGTCGAGGAAGGAGCCGACCTGGAAGTTGCGCTGTCTCGGGCGGTCGAGCGGCTGAAAGGCGCCTTCGCGCTCGCCATCCTGATCGAGGGCGAGGAGACGCGCCTGTTCGGCGCACGCAGAGGTGCGCCGCTGATCGCCGGTCTCAACGGTTCGGCCGGGTTCATCGCGTCCGATCCGCTGGCATTGAGCGGCGAGGCGGACTCCCTGGTCTATCTCAAGGACGGCGACATCGCAGTCGTCTCGCCCGGAGAGGTGACGGTGATCGACAGCTCGGGCAAACCGGCCAGGCGCGAGCGCCAGCCCGCCCCGACGAGCCATGTGGCCGCCGAGAAAGGCAATTACCGCCACTTCATGCAGAAGGAGATTTTCGACCAGCCCGACGTCATCGGCCGAACGGCCAGTCACTATGTCGACCCGGTCGCGAATGTGATCCGGACGATCGAGGGCGTCGATCTGAGCGAGACCGACCGTCTGCTGATCGTGGCGTGCGGAACCGCGGCGTTCGCCGGCCAGGTTGCCCGCTACTGGTTCGCCGAGCTGGCCGGCTTGGCCTGCGAGGTCGAGATCGCTTCCGAATTCCGTTACCGCGCGCCGACCTTCCTGAAGGGCGACCGTGCCCTGTTCATCTCCCAGTCCGGCGAAACGGCCGACACGCTCGAGGCCATGCGCCTGTGCGCCGAGCACCGCGTGCCCTCGATGGCGCTGATCAACACCGTCCACTCGACCATGGCGCGCGAGGCCGATCTGGTTCTGCCCACGCTGGCCGGTCCGGAGATCGGCGTGGCCTCGACCAAGGCCTTCACCTGCCAGCTGACGGCCCTGGCCTGTCTGGCGGCCCTGGCCGGGCGTCAGCGTGGCAGGATCGGCGCGGCGCGTGAGCGCGAGATCGTCGAGGCCCTGCTTGGCATGCCCGCGCGCGTCTCGAAGGCGCTGGACTGCGAGGCCGAGATCGTCAAGCTCGCCCCGGAACTCGCCGAGCATCGCACCGTGCTCTATCTGGGGCGTGGCCCGGACTTTCCCATGGCGCTGGAAGCGGCGCTGAAGCTGAAGGAAATCAGCTATATCCATGCCGAGGGCTATGCCGCGGGCGAGCTCAAGCATGGTCCGATCGCGCTGGTGGAAGAGGGCGTGCCGGTGATCGTGCTGGCGCCCTCCGGACCGCAGTTCGAGAAGACCCGCTCATCCATCCAGCAGGTCCGCAGCCGCGGTGCGAGGGTCACCGGCATCACCGACGCGAGCGGCGCGCAGGCACTGCAGGGCGAGCTCAGCCAAGCTATCGTGATCCCCGACAGCGATCCGCTGATCCGGCCGATCCTGGAAGCCGTGGCCGTGCAGCTGATTGCCTATCACGTGGCGGTCTACAAGGGCACAGACGTCGATCAGCCCAGAAATCTGGCCAAATCGGTGACCGTGGAGTAGCTCGCGTCTAGCGCGCGGCCAGGTCGAATCCGAATAGCGGATCGAACGCGGTCAGCATGTGGTACAGCATGCTGGCCGGAATGGCCGGCGCGGCGGGCTGGCCCTTGGCATCGAAGGCGTCGATCCACCCCCCACGCGGGCCCCCCGCGAGATAACTCGCTAGAATTCGGTCGAGCACGCGCGAGGCTTCGCCCGGCGGGGCCGTTTCGGGATGGAAGAGCCGCGCGCGGAACATCTCAAGCTGCGGCCAGAGCCGGCGCTTGCCGGAGACGATCTTGGCATCCCGGTCGACCGCGTCGAGTGCAAAGCCTTCGGCATTGCGCCCGATCCTGTCGGCGAATGCGATCAGCCGGCGGCGCCAGCTGATCAGGTCGCGCCCCGTTTCCTCCTCAAAAAAGCCGAGCAGCACCGCCCACTCGTAACAGTGGCCGGGCTCCACGAGATTGCCGGGCGCGCCCGGCGCGCGCGACCAGTCCTGAGCGAAGGTCTCGGTGAGGGCTCCGCTCTTCGGATCGAAGAAGCGGGTCTCGAACAGTTCGACGATGTCGCGGGCGAACTCGGTAAAGCGGGCCTCGCCGGTGGCCCGGCGCAGGGCGAGGGCGGCCTCGAGCAGGTGCATGTGGGGGTTGGAGTGGCGCCACTTCCCATGCGGAAGGCGGTCGAGAAAGCCGCCGTGTTCTGGGTCCGCGAGTTCGGTCTGGACGAACGCGAGCGCTTCTTCGGCGATCTCTCTTGCCCGCGTCTCGCCGGTCGCCATGAAGGCGTAGGCGCCCGCAAGCATGACAAAAGCATGGTCGTAGAGCGCGCGCACAGCGCTGACCGGCTCGCCCTGGGGCGTTAGCACGCTAGCCCATCCGCCTTGCGGAGCGCGGGCGGTCGTGTCGAGATAATCGAGACCCTTGTGCACGAGGTCGAGCCCGCGCGGGTCGTCCCAGCCGAGCAGGCGGGCGTGCGAGAACGCGTAGATCTGGCGCGGCAGGACACGCCCGCGCCGGTCCAGACCGGCGAGTGGGGCCCCGTCTAGGTCAATCGCTTCTACGAAGCCGCCGCGCTGCTCGTCCCAGGCGCGCTCGGCCCAAAACGGCAGGCAATCCTCGAACAGCCAGTTGCGTAACCGTGCGATGGTGTCGCTCTGCAACGAGGCGGCAAAGCCGCGTCTTGCGGCTTCCTCGGCAAGCGGCTTGGTTGAGGCCGCCTCGCTGAGCGGGGTGACCAAAACGCCACGCGGGGTCGCGGCGACGGCGATGCCGGACAACCCGCGGACCGCAATCATGGGACCTTCGCTGCGTACGTAACAGCCGTGCGTATCGATCGCGAAGACCGCGCCCTCGCAAACATTGTCATGCCTATGCGACTTGAGCGCGTGCAATGCCCCATAGTCGCCGATATCGCTCCAGCCCATGTCGACGGGCACAACCTCGACGCCCTCTACGTGTTCCATCACGGCATAGTCGATCGATTCAGACCGGCATTCTGCAAAGCGGGCGGCGTCCAAGCTCACGCTCTGCCCCGGCCGCGGCGGTAGGGAGATCGCGGCCGCTGCCGTTACCGCCTCTAGGATATCGGGCGCATGCTGGGCGAAGGCCTCCAGCATGCGCCCCGCGGAAAACAAGAAGATGCCGGCATTCCACCAGTATCCGCCCTGTTCGAGATAGTCTTGCGCGGTTTCTCGCGACGGCTTCTCGACGAAGGCTTGCACCGAGGCGGCCTGCTCGAGGCGCGCACCCGGCGCGCGGATATAGCCGTAGCAGGTGGCGGCGTGGTCGGGCTTGATGCCGAAGGTAACGATCGCACCAGAGCGCGCTGCCTTGGCCCCACAGGTTAGTGCTCGATGGAAGGCGGCAAGGTCGCTGACATGGTGATCGGCGGGCATGATCAGCACCAGATCGCCGGGTGTCCGCCCCAGGCAGGCGGCCGCCACGGCCGGAGCCGAATTCCGCGGCACCGGCTCAAGGATGAGACCGGCCCCGGGCAGTTCGCGGCGCAACAGATCCTCGTGGCGCGCCGACCCGACGGCACACAGCGGGCCAAACGTCACCTGTTGAGCGGCCCTGCTGACACGGGCGGCCGTTTCGGCCAGCATCGATTTGTCGGAGATGAGCGGGAGGAATGGCTTGGGTGCACGGTCTGTGGAGATCGGCCAGAGGCGCGTGCCCCGCCCACCGCACAGAATGACCGGCTGGATCTCGTCTGTCCGCGTCACTGTCTCTGTCTCCCGAAGCGCGGCGCGGCCGCGTCGCGCTTGTAAACCGCGCTGGCGGTAACACTGGCCGCCTGATCATCCGGTTAACGGGGTCTGACCTTTCCCGTCCGCCCCGTGCGGAGGTTTTCCGTTGCACTCCAGGCCTCAAATGGCGTAGCCGAGGGCGGTCCGGTCATCGGACCGGGAAACAGTTCTGAAGGGGTGGATCCATGCGCGTCGCGATGATCGGAACCGGATATGTTGGACTCGTCTCCGGGGCCTGCTTCGCTGATTTCGGCCATCACGTAACCTGTATCGACAAGAACCAGGAAAAGATCGACATGCTTCGCTCGGGCGGCGTGCCGATTTACGAGCCGGGGCTGGATCTGCTCGTCGCGCGCAATATCCGAGAAGGGCGCTTGGATTTCGAGACCGATCCTACCCAGGCCGTGCGTGAAGCCGACGTGGTCTTCATTGCGGTGGGCACCCCATCGCGTCGAGGCGATGGTCACGCCGATCTCAGCTATGTCTATGCGGCTGCGGAGGAAATCGCACGCGTCATGGACGGTTTCACCGTCGTGGTGACCAAGTCCACCGTCCCGGTCGGTACCGGCGACGAGGTCGAGGTGGTCATTAGGAAGGCGCGTCCCGACGGCGACTTCTCCGTGGTTTCCAATCCCGAATTCCTGCGCGAAGGCGCAGCGATCGAGGACTTCAAGCGCCCCGACCGGGTCGTAGTGGGCACCGGGTGCGAGCGCGCGCGCGAGGTGATGCGCGAGCTTTACCGTCCGCTTTTTCTCAATGAAACCCCGATCGTTTTCACCGAGCGGCGCACGTCCGAACTGATCAAGTATGCCGCGAATGCCTTCCTAGCGATGAAAATTACCTTCATCAACGAGATCGCCGATTTGTGTGAAGCGGTTGGGGCCAACGTCCAGGAGGTGGCACGCGGCATCGGTCTAGACAACAGGATCGGAAAGAAATTCCTTAACGCGGGACCGGGCTATGGCGGCTCGTGCTTTCCCAAGGACACGCTCGCCCTGACCCGCACCGCACAAGATGCCGGCCGGCCGCTGCGGCTAGTGGAGACCACGGTAGAAATCAATGATGCGAGGAAGATGCGCATGGCCGAAAAGGTCATCGAAGCCTGCGGCGGATCGGTTAAGGACAAGACGATCGCCGTGCTCGGCCTGACCTTCAAACCGGGGACTGACGACATGCGCGAAGCGCCTAGTCTGGTGATCATTCCGGCCCTACTGAAGGCCGGGGCCAAAGTTCAGGCCTATGATCCGGCCGGAATCTCGGAAGCAGAAACCATGCTGGAGGGCGTGACGTTCGTCTCCGGACCCTATCTTTGCGTCGAGGGCGCCGATGCGCTGGTGATCGTCACAGAATGGAACGAGTTCCGCGCCCTGGATCTCGACCGTGTGAAATCGGCCCTGCGCGATCCGGTGATCGTGGACCTGCGAAACATCTACGAGCCTGAGGAGATGGCGCGTCGTGGCATGAAATACATCAGCATCGGCCGGTCCTGATTCGTGGCCGTGCATTGATCCGGCCTCCGGCGCAGCAGTCAAGAGACCGTCATGAATATAAGAAAAGCCGTCCTCCCGGTCGCGGGTCTGGGTACGCGGGTGCTTCCGGCGACCAAGTCTATGCCCAAGGAAATGTTGCCAATCTTCGATCGCCCTGCGCTGCAGTACGTCGTCGATGAGGCCCTTGCCGCGGGGGTCGAGCACATTGTTTTCGTGACCGGGCGCAACAAGGCATCCATTGAGGATTACTTCGACCGGGCGTTTGAACTCGAGGCAGTTCTGGAGCGCACTGGGAAGATCGGCGCGCTGGAATCTCTGAGGTCGTCCCTGCCCGAGCCGGGCCAGTTCAGCTTTGTACGCCAACAGAGTCCGCTCGGGCTGGGTCATGCGATCTGGTGCGCCCGTGATGTCATCGGCAACGAGCCCTTCGCGGTCCTGCTGCCTGACATGGTCATGCGTTCGGCCGTGCCGTGCTTGCAGCAGATGGCCGCTGCGTTCGCGCGCTCGGGCGGCAATATCGTTTCGGTGCAGGACGTGCCCCGCGAGCAGGTGTCGCGCTACGGGATCGTCGACCCGGCTGGAGCCGATGGCGATCTCATCCGTATCCGAGGCATGGTCGAGAAACCAAGCGTGGACACCGCGCCCTCCACGATGATGATTTCCGGGCGCTATATCCTCCAGCCGGAAATTTTTTCCCTGATCGAGGCTCAAGATCCCGGCGCCGGGGGAGAGATTCAGCTCACCGACGCGATGGTGACCCTCATGGAGCGGTCCGACTTCTACGCCCTTCCTTTCGACGGTGAGATTTTCGACACCGGTTCCAAGACGGGCTATCTGGAAGCGTTCGCCGCGTTCGCCCTGGCCGACCGCCAGCATGGCGAAGCGGTCCGCACGATCCTGGAGCGGCTTCTTGCTGCCCGCTGAGACTTTTATCGAAGACGTGACATCGTCTGGCAGGCGGTGAGATGAAGGCGCGGCTCCTTACGCTTCTGCGATCGAGCGCGCTCGGCCGGGGATTGATAGAGTTTGCCGCCGAGCGCTTGGCCGGGCTGCGCCGCAGCGGCTTCGTGCATGGCCGCTTTCCGCGCTACCGGGCCTGGCATGACACCGTGCACGCGCGCGGCGCCTGTTCGCCGACGAACGGACCGCTGATCTCGGTGCTGATCCCCGCCTTCAATCCCGACTCGGCGCACTTTCGCGCGATGATCGCCTCGCTGCAGGCTCAGACCTATTCGCATTTCGAGGCGCTGATCTGCGATGACGGCTCTTCGGCGCGCGAGGCGTTCGCCTACATCGCGGAGGCGGCTGATCCGCGCATCCGCCTGATAGAACGCGGCGCGAACGGCGGCATTTCGGCCGCGACGAACACTGCGCTAGAACAGGCGAGTGGCGAGTTCACCGCCTTTCTCGACCAGGACGACAGCCTGGCGCCCGACGCGCTGGCCGCCATCGCCACCGCGTTCGCCAGAGAACCGGACGCGATCCTGGTCTATACCGACGAGGACAAGCTGGACCGGCGTGGCCGGCCCTGTGAACCCTATTTCAAGCCGGTCTTCGACCGAGCGCTCCTCTACCGGCGCAATTACATCAACCATCTGACCGCGATCCGGACCGGAGCGCTGCGCGCGCTAGGCGGCCTGGACGGACGCTATGACGGCGCGCAGGACTACGACCTCGTCCTGCGCGTGCTCGAACGGCACGGGCCGCAGGCCTTTGCCCACATGCCCCGTGTCGCCTATCACTGGCGCACGGGACGCTGGGCGCGCAGCTTGTCGCAGACGCGCGCGGGCCAGGTAGCTGCCGCGCGCAAGGCGGCGCTGGAGGCTCATCTGACGCGTCTGGGACAATCCGCCGAAATCTTTGCCGGCGCCGAACTCGACGTCCGATGGCCGGTGCCCGCACAGACCCGCGTGAGCGTCATCATTCCGACGCGCGACCGGCTCGACCTCATCGAACGATGCGTGCGTGAGGCACGGGCTTCGGCCGAAGGGGTCGTCTGCGAATGGATCCTCGTAGACAACGATTCTGTCGAGCAAGACACGATCGCCTGGTTCGAGCGGGAAGCGCGGCGCGCCGACACACGGGTCGTGCGCGCACCGGGCGGGTTCAATTTCTCGCACCTCGTCAACACCGGCGCGGCGCAAGCGCGCGGCGAACTTCTCCTCATACTGAACAACGACGTCTACGGCGGAAATCCCGGCTGGATCCTGGCCATGGCGGGCGAGGCGTTGCGCCCCTGGGCCGGCCCGGTCGGGGCCCAGTTGCTTTATCCAGATGGCCGGCTGCAGCATGGCGGCATCGCCCTGGGACTGGGCGGCGTGGCCGGTCATGTCATGAAGGGCGCCAAGCCCGGAGAGGCCGGCCCGTTCGGCCACCTCGCGCTCACGCGCACGGTCAGCGCGGTCACGGGGGCTTGCCTCATGGTGCGCCGCGCCGTGTTCGACGCGGTCGGCGGCTTCGATGCCGAGGCTTTTCCCATCGCCCTCAACGATGTGGACTTCTGTCTTCGTACCGCAAAGGCTGGTTACGAGACGGTCTGGACGCCGCACGCCCGACTCTACCATCGCGAAGGCGCGAGCCGGGGCCGCGAGACCGCGGAGGACGCGCGTTTTGCCGCCGAGATCGCCCATTTTCGGGCGCGCTGGGAGGGCGCTCTGAAGGCCGATCCCTATCTCAATCCAAATCTCGATCCGAGTGCCGAATTACTCGGCCTCGACTGGCAGATTGCCGACCGCTGCAAGACGCGCTCAGCGGCCTTCTTGTTTCTTTGACACATGCGCCCGCTGCCGGTAAGTAGGCCTCAGCCAGCCCATTTTTCGACATTTCTGGAACCCTTTATGAGATCCGTGCGCACCGCCATCGAGGATGTTCTCATTTTCGAGCCGACGCGTCATGGCGACGAGCGCGGGTTCTTTTCCGAGGTGTTCAATCTCTATGCTTTCCGCCGCGCCGGCCTTCCTGAAAGCATAGAGTTCGTGCAGGACAACCATTCGCTTTCGGCCGAGCAAGGCACAGTTCGCGGACTGCATTATCAGGCACCGCCGCACGCGCAGAACAAGCTCGTGCGCGTTGCGCACGGGGCAATTCTCGACGTCGTTGTCGATGTCCGAAAGGGCTCGCCCACCTATGGCGAGCACGTCCGGGTCGAGTTGAGCCGGGACAACTGGCGCCAGGTCCTCGTGCCCGCCGGCTTCCTGCACGGTTTCGTGACATTGGCCCCAAACACCGAGGTTCTATACAAGGTCGACGCGTACTTCTCGCGCGAATGCGATGGATCGGTCAGATGGAACGATCCCGCGCTCGGTATCGACTGGGGGGTCGATGCCGATCAAGCCGTGATCTCACGCAAGGACCGCGAGGCGCCGAGCTTCGCAGACTTTGATTCTCCGTTCGCATATGACAGATAGCGGCCGATGCTTGGCGGGCACAAAGAGGGGACAACACCATGAAGCTTCTCGTTACGGGCGGCGCGGGCTTTATCGGCTCATGCGTCGTTCGCAAGGCCGTCCTCGAGCGCGGCTACGATATCGTTAACGTCGACAAACTGACCTATGCGGCCAATCTGGACAATCTCGCGCCTGTCGCGGGCTCCGGCCGCCATACCCTGGTGCGCGCCGATATTGCCGACGAATCGCGGATGATTGAGGTCTTCGCCGATCATCAGCCCGATGCCGTCATGCACCTGGCCGCGGAATCCCACGTCGACCGCTCGATCGACGGGCCGGGCGATTTCATCCGCACCAATATCGTGGGCACATACGCGCTGCTGCAGGCCGCGCGGGCCTATCTGTCTTCTGCGCCCGAAGCAGTGCGCGAGCGGTTTCGCTTCCATCACGTGTCGACGGACGAAGTCTACGGATCGCTCGGCGAGGACGGAAAATTCGTCGAGACCACCCCGTATGCGCCGCGCTCGCCCTATTCGGCGAGCAAGGCCTCCTCGGATATGCTCGTGCGCGCCTGGGCGGAGACGTTCGATCTGCCGGTGGTAATTACCAACTGCTCGAATAATTACGGGCCCTATCAGTTTCCCGAAAAGCTCATTCCCGTCGTGACGCTCAATGCGCTGCACGGCCGGCCGATCCCGGTCTACGGGGACGGACGCAATGTGCGCGACTGGCTCTATGTCGACGACCATGCCGACGCCCTGCTCGCCGTGCTCGAAAACGGACGCCTCTACGAGACTTACAATATCGGTGGCGACAACGAGATGGCCAATATCGATCTGGTGCGCGAGATCTGCGCGATCATGGACCGACTTCGTCCGGAGGGCGCCCCCCACGCCGATCTCATCACCCATGTCACCGACCGCCCCGGGCACGACTTCCGCTATGCGATCAACGCCGGTAAAATCAAGCAGGAGCTTGGCTGGTCGCCGCGTGTCAAGGGCTTCGACGGCCTCGAGGAGACGGTGCGCTGGTATCTGGACAATGAATGGTGGTGGCGGCCCCTGGCTGAAGCGGGCCAGACGGGAAAGCGGCTCGGGCTCGCGGAGAGCTGAGCGGGGACTGCCAATGAAACGTGTCCCCATCCTGCAATTCGGCGCGACAGGCCAAGTGGCGCGCGAGATGATCCTGCGCGCGGCTGCCGCCGGCGCGGATGTGCATGCCCTTCCCCGTGAGGCCTGCGATCTGACGGATTCGACGGCGGTCGCGCGCGCCGTCCTCGACGCGCCGGCCGGGACCGCGATCGTCGTGAACGCTGCTGCCTACACTGCGGTCGACAAGGCTGAAACCGATCGCGAAACCGCGATGGCGGTCAATGCCGAGGCGCCCGCCGCGATGGCAAGGGCCTGCCAGGAGCGGGGGCTCGGCTTTATTCATCTGTCGACGGATTATGTCTTCAACGGCGACAAGCCGACGCCTTACGTCGAGGACGATCCCGTCGCGCCAATCGGACGCTACGGGGAATCGAAGCTGGCCGGAGAGGCTGCGGTGCGCGAAGCCCACCCCGACGCGGTGATCATCCGGACATCGTGGGTCTTCTCTCCCTGGGGAAAGAATTTTCTGCGCACGATGATGCGCCTGGCTTGCGAGCGCGACGAGCTCGGCATCGTCGATGACCAGCACGGCAGTCCGACCCCGGCCGGTGAAGTGGCCGACGCCGTCCTGCGGGTGGCGGCGGTTCTTGCCGAAAATCCGCAGGGCTATGGAGGCGTCTACCATTTCAGCGGCGGCGAGCCGACAACGTGGAAGCAGTTCGCCGACGCCATATTCGCCGAGATGACCCGGCGCGGCCTGAAGGTGCCCAGGGTCAACGCGATCACGACGTCGCAATATCCAACGCCTGCCGCAAGGCCGGCACACTCCGTGCTGGACTGCACCAAGATCGGCCGTGTTTTCAACATTCAACCAGCTGACTGGAAGGCCGCTCTGCGCCGCGACGTCGGGATGGCCGTCCAAGACGGGGACACATCGTCATGAATCGCAAGGGTATCATTCTGGCCGGCGGAAGCGGGACGCGTCTCTACCCCCTGACGCGCGCGCTCTCCAAGCAGATCCTGCCTGTCTACGACAAGCCGATGATCTACTACCCGATCTGGTCGCTGATGGCGGCCGGGATCCGGGAAATACTGATCATCACGACCGCCGAGCACCAGTCTCTGTTCCGCGAGCTGCTCGGTGACGGCAGGAAGTGGGGGCTGCGCTTCGAGTATGTCGTTCAGGATCGCCCAGAAGGCCTCGCTCAAGCGCTTGTTCTCGCCGAGGAGTTCCTCGAGGGCGGGCCCAGCGTGCTCATTCTCGGAGATAACATCTTTTACGGTTCCGGCTTTCGCGAACTCTGCCGCGAGGCGAACGAGAAGCGTGAAGGCGCCACGATCTTCGCCTACGAGGTCGAGGATCCTCAGCGCTACGGCGTCGTCGAGTTCGATGCCACAGGCAAGGTGCTCAGTCTCGAGGAAAAGCCCCAGGAACCGCGCTCCCGGTATGCCGTCGTGGGGCTCTACTTCTTCGACGAACACGCCAGCGCGATGGCGAAGACGATTAAGCCGTCCGCGCGGGGTGAGCTTGAGATCACCGACCTCAACAGACTCTATCTCGAGCGCGGCGCACTACACGTGAAGCGCATGGGCCGGGGCTATGCCTGGCTGGACACCGGAACAACGGAAAGCCTCCTGGAGGCTGCCGAATTCGTCCGGATCATAGAGCAGCGCCAAGGTCTCAAGGTGTCCTGCCCGGAAGAGGAAGCGTTCCGCTCCGGCTGGATCGACCGCGCGCAGCTGCGCACCCTGGCGGAGGAACTGCAGAAGAGCCCTTACGGCCAGTATCTGAAAAAGCTTGTCTGAGGCGGCAGGTGGACGTTCCGCTGGCGAGGCGTGCGGCTTCGCAAAGAATATGGTGAATGGGATCGACGGAAGACTGGGCCGATGGCTGACGGAAAGATGAAGAGCGAAGACGCCGCGCAAACCCGATCGCGTTCGAGCAAGCGCTCGCGCGGCGAAGCGAAGGCCGATTCCAGTTTCGCTTCAGATACCCAGAAGGCCGGCAAGAAGTCCAGGTCCCAATCCTCGCGCGCGTCCAAATCTAAGAAGAAGGGCAATTCGACGCGCGCTGCGAAGCGCGCCGAGACGTCCGGAAGCGTCGACACGTCCAAGTCCCGTTCCGGCGCGGCTTCGGCTGCGCCCGCGAAAGCCGGTTCGGCGGCGAAGGCAGGCAAGCGGTCCAAGGCTGAGGAGAATGCCGGAGACGCCAGGAAGTCTCGTGCCACAGCCAAGAAGGGCGCAGGCACCGCCAGCGGACGCACGCGAAGCCCGGCCAAGGCTGGCACTGCGTCGAAGCCGCCGCGCGCCCCCTCCGGCGCGAAAGGCGCGGCCGTCGAGGCGGCGGATCGAGCCGGGGCAAAGCCCAACGGGCCCCTCGCGCTCTCGCTGGACCAGCCCGGTAACCTCGAAGGCATCGAGGCCACCGGTGAGCGCTTCATTCCCGGTTCGAACATGTCGACCGAAGTCATGCTCGAGCACATGCACCGCTATGTCGCCGCAGCCGAGCTGTGCCGGGAAAGGCATGTTCTCGATATCGCCTCCGGCTCGGGTTACGGCTCTTTCCTGCTGGGTCAGACCGCCGCCTCGGTGCTCGGCGTCGATGTCGATCACGCCGCGATCAGGGATGCCCAGCGGGTCTTTGCTAGCGATACGGTCTCGTTCCGTAGAGGCTCGGCCGAAGCCATACCCGCCGGCGACAACAGCTTCGACTGCGTCGTGAGCTTCGAAACCATCGAGCACATCGAGGCTCACGATCAGTTCCTGACGGAAATCCGAAGGGTCTTGAAGCCGGGCGGCCTCCTCATCATGAGTTCGCCTGACAAGGTGATCTACAACGCCGCTCAGCCCGAACCGAACCCATACCACCTCAAGGAACTCACCGAGCACGAGTTCCGCAGCCTGCTTGCCAGGTATTTCGAGAACGTCTCGATCGCGCGGCAGCGCGTCACCGTCGCTTCGGTGCTCGCGAGCGATGAGGACGAAGCCGGGACCTTGCGCTTTGGCGGCCAGCGCTCGGATCAGGGCCGGATCGAAGTCAGCCGGATCCTGCCCGAAAGCCCCTATTTGATCGCGTTGTGTTCCGATCTCGAACTACCCAAGCTGCCCACGGGGCTCTTCGAAGGGGTCCGCAGGATCAATCCCATCGCCTCTCTCGAGGGGGGCGTCGCGGAGCGCGATGCGCGCATCGTGTCCCAGATGCGCGAGATCGAAGAGCTGCGGCAGGCCGAAGAGCGAATCCGCTCGGAGATCGACACGGAAAAGGCACGGCTAGAAGGCGAGCGCCAACAGCTGAAAAAGGACTATCAGGACCGCGACGCCGAGATGCGTCGGCGTAAGGACATGGCGGATGCCGATTTCGCCCGCAAGAGGAAGGAGATCGAGAATGAACTTCGGCTCTTGGGGCGCGAACGCGAGGTCTGGGAAAAGGAAAAGGCGCAACGCGACTCCCGATATGAAACCCAGATCGAGGCGCTCGATCGCGAGGTCAGGCGGCTGACCCAGTCGCTTGGTATCGCGGAGGGCGAACTCGCGGAGCTGACCCGGGAAAGACTCGACCTGGCCGTCAAGCTCGCGGATTCCCAGGCCCGGCTCGAGAGCCGGTCGGAGAGGGCGGAGGAACTGAGCGCTCGTGCGGCGAAGCTTGAGGAGGCCCTGGTACGGGCGCGAAGCGAGTTCGAGGATCGAACTCGCCAGCTTCGCGAGACCGAGGGCGAGCGCGATGCATTGAAAGCCCAGATCGGGGAGGCCGTCGACCGTGTCCAGCAACTCGAAACCGCGATGCAGGACCGCGAGCAGGCCCTGAACGCGCTGGCGCAGGAGCGCGAGACCCTGCGCCAGGAGGCCGTCGAGGCTGCCGAACGCATCGAGCGCCTGGAGGCGAGCGGGCGCGAGCGCGAAGAGGCCCTGAACGCGCTGGCGCAGGAGCGCGAGACCCTGCGCCAGGAGACCGTCGAGGCTGCCGAACGCATCGAGCGCCTGGAGGCGAGCGGGCGCGAGCGCGAAGAGGCCCTGAACGCGCTGGCGCAGGAGCGCGAGACCCTGCGCCAGGAGATCGTCGAGGCTGCCGAACGCCTAGAGGCAAGCGGCCGCGAGCGGGACGAGGCGCAGCGCCGCAATGACGATCTCGCATCGGCACTGGTCGACGCGCAGCGCGAGAGAGACGAACGCGAGGCGCAGCTAAGTGCCCTCCAAGATGATGTCGCCAAGGTCCGTCAGCGCCACGAATCCGATCTCAGGGCGCTCGATGCCGCAAATGCCGAGGCCGCACGGCTCGGCGAGCGAGCGCGCCGTGCGGCCGAGCTGGAGCAGGAGATCATCCAGCTTTGGGCCAGTGATGCGCGCCGGCGCACGCTGCGCCGTGCCGGCCGCTATCTGGCCCGCAAGGGCCAGGCCGGAAGGGCCGCGGCCCTGCTCAGCGGACTCTACCAGCCCGGCCTTCTCGTCCGGCCCTTGCGGGCGATATCTGTTCTCAATCAGGCCAAGGTCCTGGAACGGAGTTCGCTCTTCGATGCGGACTTTTACCGCAGCACCTATCCCGACGTGGCCAGCCGCGGCGAGGACCCCGTGCTCCACTATCTGCTTCGCGGAGCGGACGAGGGCAGGAATCCCGGTCCGGATTTTTCCACGCGGCGCTATCTCAGTCAGAATCCCGATGTCGCCAGCAGCGGTCTGAACCCGCTCTACCACTTCATCAAATTCGGTGTGAACGAGAACCGGTCCACCGGTCTGTTGTCGCGCCCTCCCGGCCCCGTTGCCGATCAGGGCGCGGAACCGCCGGCCGAGGAAGTCTATTCCTACGAGATCCGCCCGGACGATATCGTGAAGAGCGAAGTCCAGGCGGGAGAAAATTTCCTGAGCGCTCACGCCCTGCTTGGCGACGCGCCGCGGTTCGGCGCCGCCGTAGAGGAGCTGGCGCGTCTGCGTCCGTCCTATGTCACCACCCCCGAAACCGTGCCGGCCGTCTCGATCGTCATCCCGGTCTACGGTCAGCTGGCCTATACCTTGAACTGCTTGTCCTCGCTCGCGGGCCATCATAGCGGCCACGGCGCCGAAATCATCGTCGTCGACGACTCCTCGATCGATGAAACCCCGACCTATCTGCCGCAAATCCCCTGGATCCGGTATGTCCGTCAGCCAAAGAACGGGGGCTTCATCGCGTCGTGCAACCGCGGCGCCGCCGAGGCGCGCGGCCAGACGCTGGTTTTCCTGAACAACGACACGCGCGTCGTGCCGGGCTGGCTCGACGAGTTGATCGGCTCGTTCTCGCTGTTCCCCGATGCCGGTCTGGTCGGTTCGAAGCTCTTCTATCCCGACGGCAGCCTGCAGGAAGCCGGCGGTATCGTATGGCGTGACGGTTCGGCCTGGAATTACGGGCGAAACGACGATCCGGGACGTCCCGAATACTGCTACGCGCGCCAGGTCGATTACTGTTCGGGGGCCTCGATCGCGGTTCCGCGCACGGTATGGGACGAAGTCGGTGGCTTCGACGGGGAGTACTACGAACGCTCCTATTGCGAGGATTCAGACCTCGCCTTCCAGATCCGCGCAACCGGGCGCGAGACTTGGTTCCAGCCCCTCTCGCGCGTCGTTCACTACGAAGGCAAGACGTCCGGTACGGATCTGGGCGGCGGCGAGAAGGCCTACCAGGTCAGAAACCAGAAGAAATTCTTCGACCGCTGGTCCGTCGTGCTCGAGCGGCATGCCCCGAACGGCGTGGAGCCATTCCTGGAGTCGGACAGGCCCCGCAAGGGCCTGGCTCTGGTGTTCGACGCGAACACGCCACGCCCCGATCATGACGCGGGATCCATCACCGCGCTGAGCTATCTTGATTCCTATCTCGCCATGGGCTTGCGGCCGGTCTTCGCGGCCCAGGACAATTTCCTTTACCTGGGCCGCTATACGCGCGACATGCAGCGGCGCGGGATCATGGTCGTGTACTCGCCCTACTACAAGACGGTGGAAAGCGTGATCGCGCTTGCGCGCACGAAGGATGCGCTGGTCCAGGCCTTCCGCCATCAGGTCGGCGAGGCCGTCATCCGGCCCCTTCGCGATGCGAGGCCGGATATTCCCTTCATCTTCCACAACTCGGATCTGCACTTTCAGAGAATGCAGCGCGAAGCGAGTCTGACCGGGGATTCCGAGCTGTTCTCGCGCGCCGAGCAGGTCAAGGCCAGGGAATTGCAGATGTTCCGGGCTGCGGACTGCAACATCGTCCATACGCCGGAGGAGGCGAAAACTCTCAACGATCTCGAAGCCGGGCTCAATGTGCAGGTTCTGCCGCACGTCTATCCGGTTCACGGGACGCAAACCGAGTTCTCCAGGCGCTTCGATATCGCCTTTCTCGGCGGCTATCGTCATCCGCCCAATGTCGACGCGGTGCGCTGGTTCGCGCAGTCCATCTGGCCGCAGCTGAAGGCAAGGCTCGGCGGTGCACGTTTCCTGGCCATCGGCGCGGAGCCACCGCCGGAACTGCTTTCGCTGCAGGCCGACGATTTCGTGGTGACGGGGCGGGTGGACGATCTGCGTCCCTATCTGGATTCGGTCCGCGTCTTCGTCGCTCCCCTGCGTTACGGCGCGGGGCTGAAGGCGAAAGTCGCCACGGCCCTGTCCTACGGGGTGCCCTCGGTCGTCACATCCGTCGCGGCGGAGGGTATGGAGCTCGCGGCCGAGCGTGAAGTGCTCATTGCCGACGAGGCCGGGGCGTTCTGCGACGCCGTCGAGCGGCTGTACAATGATGAAGCGCTCTGGAAGTACATGTCGGTGGCCGGCCAAAATTTCGTGCAGCGCAACTATTCCGAGTGGAAAGCCCGGAAGAAGGTTCTGCAAATCGTCTCATCCGCGCGGCGAAACCGCAACGCACGCCAGGTTCAGGAAAAGTAGATGAAAGAGTGTAGCAAGTTCGTCCTTCGCCGATCGAACGACAAGAAGTTCGCGTGCAAGTATCTCGTCGGAGACGGCGTGGACATCGGCGGCGAACCCGATCCGCTCGCCCTGTATCGCACCGTCTTTCCGCTGATTACCAGCGTGAAGACCTGGGATCTCGGCGATGGCGACGCCCAGTTCATGGCCGGCGTGGAAGACGGCCGCTACGACTTCGTGTTCTCCAGCCATTGCCTCGAGCATCTGCGCGATCCCTTCGAGGGACTGAAGAACTGGTTGCGCGTGGTGAAGCCGGGCGGACACATCGTCTTCATGATCCCCGAGGAGGACATGTACGAGCGGGGCGTATGGCCCAGCACCCACAACCGCGACCACAAGCGCACCTTCACGGTCTTCAAGGAGAAGAGCTGGAGCCCGGATACCACCAATGTGCTCGATCTCGTGAAATCGCTCGGAGCGTATGCGGATCTGCGCCATCTGCAGGTCATCGACCAGACCTACCACCAGGACTGGCCGCGGTACGATCAGACGCTGACGCCGGTGACCGAAGCCGCCATCGAAGTGGTCATCCGCAAGCGCACGGACGAGGAAGTTCAGGCCGGCGGACGCCATCTGACGCAGTCCGAGCAGCCGAGCCCGTTTGTGAGGCGCTATCTCAACCAGTACAAGGCCGATCATGAGGTGCTGAAGCGTCATACCGACAAGGACAAGCTGTTCTCCGACGAGTCCGAGGTTTGACGAGATCGGTCCGGCCCGCTGGTGGCCGGAGGCTTGATGGGCATCGCTGCGGCCGGGCCCGTGCCCTTTCGCTTCGGTCTTAGGAAGAGTGGAATGTTCAGAAGGTTCTCGCGGACACTGGAACTGGTGGTCTCCTTCTCGAGCCGCGAGATCGAGGGGCGTTACCGATTCAGTTTTCTCGGCCTGATCTGGCTCGTCGCCGTGCCGGTGATCATGCTGGTGATGTTCGCATTCGTCTTCAGCGTGATTTTCCAGGCACGCTGGCCGAATATCGAGATCGAGTCCCGCTCCGCCTTCGCCGTGATCCTCTTCGTGGGCCTTGCCACGCACAGCTTCGTTTCAGAAGCGATCACCCGCGCGCCCTCCGCGATCGTCGCCAATGCGGGGCTCATCTGCCGAACGGCGGTCCCGCCGGAAGTGCCGCCCTTGAGCGCATTTCTCGTCGCGCTGATCGGCTTCGTGCTCAACGCGTTAGTGATCCTGGTGGCCTATCTGGTCGTGTTCTGGCCGGGCAGCTGGACCGGCGTTCTGGCCGTTCCCGCGGCGTTGCCGATGCTTCCGCTGGTGCTCGGCCTCGTGCTGTTGCTCGCGGCGGGCGGAGTTTACGTGCGCGACCTCGTTCATCTGATCGGTCCGGTTTCCATGGCCTTGCTTTTTCTTTGCCCGATCTTCTATTCCCTAGAGAATGTTCCAGAATCCATGCGTGACGCGCTCCTGTTCAACCCGCTGACGATACCCGTGCTCAACATGCGCGCGGCGCTGTTCGGAACCGAGGGCGCCGGGGTGATGCTGACCATGCTGCACACCGTCTGCAGCGTCCTCGTGATGGGGATCGGCGCTGGGGCGTTTCTCGCACTCAAGAGAGGCTTTGATGACCGACTCTGATCTTCTGATCGACGCGAAAGGGCTCGGTAAGCGATACGACATCAAGGCCCGCGCTCAGGGCCGTCCTGGGTTTCTGGCCCGGCTGGCCGGCAAGGCGGGCGGTTCTGCCGACACGGGCAAGGACGGCTTCTGGGCCGTGCGCGAGGTGGACTTCACCGTCCGGCGCGGCGAAGCGGTGGCGATCATCGGGCGCAATGGCGCGGGCAAGTCGACGCTGCTGCGCATGATCGCCGGCCTTGCCAACCCGACCGAAGGCGAGATCGAGGTCAATGGCCGTGTCGCGGCGCTGCTCGATCTGGGCGCAGGTCTCGATCCCAATTTCACCGGGCGTGAGAATATCGAGCTGGCCGCATCGATCCTGGGCATGACCCGGAGCGAAGTCAGAGACGCTTTCGACAGCATCATCGCCTTCGCGGAGATCGGCGATTTCATCGATCAGCCGGTGAAGACCTATTCCAGCGGCATGATGGCGCGGCTGGGATTCGCGATCGCGGCGCACGCCAAGGCGGACATACTGATCGTCGACGAAGTGCTGGCGGTCGGCGATGCCGCCTTCCAGCAGAAATGCATGCGCTTCATCCGCAGATTTACGCAGACCGGCGCGCTTCTTTTCGTCTCCCACGACGCGTCGACGGTGACCAGTCTGTGCCAGCGCGCCCTCTGGCTCGAAAGCGGGTATGTGCGCGCCTACGGAGAGGCCGCCGAGGTCACGCAGCACTTTCTGGCGGCGCTGGCCGAGGAGGCCTCCGGCGAGGAGGGGTTCAGGATCAAGGGCGAGCGCCGCCGGCCGCCGAAAAGATTTCCCGAAGCGCACAACGACGTGCGCGACCAGATCCTGCGCGATTCCGACAAGCGAAACCGGATCGAGGTGTTCGAGTTCGATCCGGACTCCGCCCATTACGGCGCGGGTGGCGCCACGATCGAGGATGTCGTCCTGCTGTCGCTCGACGGCAAGCGCCTTCACAGCGCTCTGGGCGGCGAAGACGTCATCCTGCGAATCTCGGGTCGTGCCGAAAAGGACCTCTCCCGGATCATTCTCGGCTTCTACCTGAAGAACAAGCTCGGCCAGTATCTGTTCGGCGACAACACCTTCCTGACGACGGCGAACGATCCGGTATCGGTCGCGAAGGGCGAGGCCTTCGAAGCCGAGTTCCAGTTCAGGCTGCCTTACCTGCCGACCGGCGATTACGCCTTCAATGCCGCGATCGCAACGGGGACGCAGATGGAGCACGTCACGCAATACTGGATGGACGACGCCTTGTTCCTCAAGGTCGAGGCCGCCCACTTCCGCAACAGCCTCGTCGGCATTCCGATGGCGCGGATCGAACTTCGCGCGGGCAATTCGGCAGGCTAGCGGCCGGAGCCGCTTGCAGGCCGGCCCGGCAGCAGGCCGCGAATCAGGTCGTCCAGCCGGCCGCCCTGGTAGATATGACCGGCGACCCCGGCGCGCCGGGCTGCGGTCACGTCGGTGTCGCGATCGCCGATGAGCAGGCTTCGAGCCGGATCGATGCCCCAGTCTGCGATGGCCTTCAGGATCATGCCGGGGTTCGGTTTGCGGTCGGGATGATCGCGATGGCGGAACTCGGGCCGTGATGCCTCGGGGTGATAGGCGCAGAAGTAGAACGCATCGATCGCACAGCCGTGCCGCGCGAGGTCGCGGTTCATCGCCTCGTGGAAGGCATGCATCTGCGCCTCGGTGTAATAGCCGCGCCCGATGCCGGCCTGGTTCGTCACGACGATGGCCAGGTATCCGGCTTGCTTGATGAGGGCCATGGCCTCGCGCGCGCCGGGTTGCCACTGCAGCGAGGCCGGATCGTGCGTATATCCATGATCGACGTTCAGAACGCCGTCGCGGTCGAGGAAGATGGCCGATCGTCCGGTCAACGCAGGGCGCTCGCCGCTTTGCGGAGTGACGGCTCGAGGCGCAGGAACTCCGCGTACGCTAGAAAGACGTGATAGAGGGTGCTGGCCGGCGTGAAGGCGCTCACCGGTCTGCGCTCGCCATCGAGCTGATCGAACCAGATCCCGGCCGGTGTGCGGTCGAGATAGTGCTCGCGGATGTTCGACAGGACCGCCGTCATGCGGGCGATGTCGAACTCACCGGTCCGCTCGAACCGCGCCAGGAGCGCCTTCAGCGTCTCGGTCTGCGGCCAGGACCGGAAGGTCGGCTTGACCACGGCGCCGTCGTCGCGCACGCCGTCATAGGTCAGACCGGTCTCCTGATCGATGCCGTACCGGTCGGCGAATCCGAATAGCAGGTCGATTGGGCCGCTCATGTCTTCGCCGGAGACCTGTTCGTACTGATTCAGCAGCCAGACCCACTCCATCTGGTGGCCGGGTTCGGTCAGGCGTCCCGTCTCGTCGATCCTGTGGCTCCATTGCGGTCCGAAGAATTCACGCAGCGCCCCCGTTTGCGGATCGAGAATCCGGGACCGGAACAGGTCGACGACTTGCGCGGCGCTGTCGATGAAGCGTCTTTCTCCGGTCGCCTGGGCCGCGGCAACCAGGGATTCCAGGACATGCATGTGCGGGTTCTGCTCGCGCAGCGTCCGGTCCGCGTCGGCGGCTTCCAGAAAGCCGTAGCCGTCCGGATGGCGCATGCGCGAGAGCAGGAAGTTATGCGTCGCCGTGAGCAGGTCGCGCGCACGCTGCCCGCCCGCGCCTGCGCGCACCAGCCAGGCCAGCGCGAACAGCACGAAGGCAAGGTCGTACAGGTCCGCCGTTCCGTCTTCCACCTCACCGGCCAGGGTCAGGCGGCGGGCCCAGCCCTTGTCTGGCCCGAGCCAGGCGCGGTCGGCGAGGTAGGCAAAGCTGCGTTCCGCGCAGGCCAGGCCCTCGGGCGCGAAGCCGATCGTGGCGGCATGGGAGAAGACGTAGATCTGCCGGGCGATCACGCGGATGCGCCGGAACCCGGGGTCCTCGATCGAGCCGTCCAGAGCCAGGCGTTCCCGGAACACCCCGGCGCGGCTGTCGAACCCGGTCGTGCTCCAGAGCGGCAGCGCGTCCTGGAAGACCCAGCGACGCACCTCGTCGAACGGCAAGGTGGCCGTTCCCGCGTGTTCAATCGTGGCCGTCATGAGTATCTCCGCGCCATTTCGGGAATGAAATTCTGGGCATGTGCGTAAGACTCCGGAACCCCGATATCGATGAAGGGCGCGCGGGTCGGCTCGACTACGAGCGTGTGCCGGTCGAGCGCGGCCGGGAGTATGTCCGCTTCGAAACTGCACGGGATCTTCAGAGCCATCCTGGAGAGGAAGTCACTGGCCAGGCAATAGACACCGGCATTGATCCAGCCGGGCTCTCCCGGCAATCCCGGCGCGAAGCCGGTCAGGCGGCCGTCCTCGACCTGGCAGACGCCGAACCGGCCGGAGTCCTCTATCTCTCTCACGAGCATCGCAAAAGGGGCGCCGGCCGCCGCACGCCGCGCGCACAGGGCGCGGAAATCGGCATCGACGAGCGTGTCGCCGTTCATCGCCAGCACGTGTTCTCTCTGCGCTTTTTCGAGCGCCAGCGCGAGGGCGCCCCCGGTCCCCAGCGGCGACTCCTCGACCGCGTAGACAAGGTCGAGCCCGTTCCAGGCCGAACCGAAATGATCGACGATCGCTTCGTGACGATAGCCCACCGAGAGGATGACGCGCCGCACCCCCTCCGACTTCAGCTTGACCAGCAGGTATTCCAGGAAGGGGCGCCCGGCGACGGGTGCGAGCGGCTTGGGAAGGTCGGGCACGCTCGCGCGCAGGCGCGTGCCCAGCCCGCCGGCCAGGACCACTGCCTCGGACGCGCCCGTCTCGGCTTTCAGCCTATCGTCCAAGATTCAGCTCCCTCGGGCCAGAAATTGCAGAGCTCGGCTTTGCCATTATAGCCCGACAGGACGCGGATGAAGGCTTCGCGGCAGACCGGATCGACCAGGAACATCATGAAGCCTCCCCCGCCGGCGCCGGACACCTTCCCGCCGAGGGCCCCAGCCTTGATGGCGGCTTCGTAAATCTCGTCGATATGGCCGGTGGAAATCTTGTCGGACGTCTGCTTCTTGTGCTGCCAGCTCTCGTCCAGAAGACGCGCGAGTTCGCTGATCCGTCCGAGAAGCAGGGCCTCCTTCATGCGGATCGCGCCGTCCTTCAGCCTGTGCATTGCTTCGAAGCGCTGTCCGCCGTGGCTCTTCACGCTGTCTTTCTGTTGCTCGATGATACGGGCCGACTCCCGCGACACGCCGGTGAAGTAGATGACCAGCGAACTTTCCAGCTCGAGCACCGTCCTGCGCCGCAGGCGCAGCTGGTTCACCAGCGTGTGCTCGCCGGCGTAGAACTCCATGTAATTGAAGCCGCCGAACGCGGCTGCGTATTGATCTTGCCGCCCGCCGGACAGGCCCAGATCGACGCGTTCGATCTCGTAGGCCAGCCGCGCAAGGTCGTAAGGCCCGAGCGGAAGACTCAGCAGCTCGGAGAAGGCTGCGAGGAGCGCAATCACCATCGAAGAGGAGGTGCCAAGGCCCGAGCCCGCCGGAGCATCGGCATAGCTGGTGATGGACAGCGCCATAGGCTCGCCGTCGCGATAGTCCTTGACGATCCGGTTATAGACCCCTCGCATCAACGTGGGTGCGCCCGATTCCGGACCGAGAAATTCGGGTGCGGCGCCCTCCCACCGGTTTCCCATGTCGGCTGAATGCAGGAGCAGGAGCCCGTCCTGGCGGGGCTCGATGGTGACGTGGCAGAAGCGGTTGATCGCGGCGTTCAGCACCAGCCCGCCGAACTCGTCGCAATACGGCGACACGTCTGTTCCCCCGCCTCCGAAGCCAAGCCGTAGCGGGGCGCGGGAGCGAACCGATCTCGAATTCATGCCATTCCTCCGGTCTGTCTCGAAAGCGAAAGCGCGTATCGGCTCGTCCAGGGAAAGGACAGTCTTCGGCGAAGCCGCCGAACCCGCCGCCTGGCATGCCCGTGAATCCTACTCGATGTCCACGAAAAGACGATGATCCCGGCGGAACCGGTCGGAATAGATCGAAAGATCCTGCGCCCGCATGAGCTCGATCAGCCTGCGCCGCTCTTCCGGCGCGAGCCCGCAGAACGGAGCGACCGTGTGGATGCAGTCCCCGGGCGGAAGCAGGTTGGGGGAGGCATCGATCACCGCCATCTGCTCGGCCTGGTTCTTGATGAACACGTTCACATAGCCTCCCACGGCCCAGGCGCGCTCGGAGGCCTCCAGCTGGAGAAGCGCGGTCCCGGCCGTCAGAAGGGTGAGCACGATCGTTAGGCTGTGGCGCGCCGGACGCCAGTTGAATCCGCGCACCGCCGCATAGAATGCGAAAGCGACAGGAATGATCGCGAGCTGGTAAACGGCCGCATAGCGTGGCTGGAACATGTAGCCGGCCCCGTAGATCGGAGTGCGCGTCAGGATCATCCCTGCCACCAGGCCGTAAACGAAGAGCATGATGGCGGCCGCGTAGTGAAGCAGCGCGGCTTGGGAGGCCGGCATGCGGCGAAAGCGCGTGAAAAACACGTAGACGACCCAGAAGCCGATATGCAGGGCGCCGGCCAGAAAGGCGAACGGGACCAGGTAGGCATCCGGATTTCCCGGTGCGAGATATTCCGCGAGGTCGTAGGATACGAATGTGCCCGACAGGATCGCCTTCAAGATCGTCAGAAGCTCCGATGACAGGATCAACTTCAGAGCGCCGCCAATATCGAGGCCTGCCGTGGTATTGGGCAGCGAGAGGGCGGAGGTGATCGCGTTCAGCGCCACGACGCCGAGGATCAGTCCGATTGCCGGTGCCGCGATGTTGAGCGCGGCGCGGCGATAATCGGGAAGATCACGCATCGCGATCGCCAGGGCGGCCGACAGAAACAGCACGATCGCCGAGGAATCCATGACGAGCGCGGCGGCGCAGAACAGGAGCGCGAGCACAACCCGCCAGGCAATGCCGTCGCGATTGACGAAAAAGATCAGGAAGAGGATGGAAAACGCAAACAGGGTGTTGATGTACCCGAGCATCACGAGCGACCACGTGTATATGTTCAGGCTGCTCAGCGACAGCGTCACGGCGAATATCAGCAGCGCGCAGACGCCGATCGTGTTCGATCCCCTGTGCTTGTTCGACACGTAGAGCGCCCAGGCCGCCAGGCACGGGATCAGGAGCAGGGCGGCATAGCCGACGAAGAATTCGAACCTGAAATCGAGCTGGAAGTTCTCCGCACTTATCAGCAGCAGCAAGCGGTGAATGGGCTGCGAATAATCGCCTCCGCCGCGGTGCGCGAACAGGTCGATGAACCGCAGGCTCCCCTCGTAATACGGAAACAGGATCGACCGGATGAAATACCAGCTGTCTTCGGTCGGCAGCGGGTTGGTGTGCAGCGCGCCGAACACCAGCGCATTGGCCGCGATGAGCGCGAGCAGCCCGAACAGGATGGCCGAAAATGCTCTTCGCGCGAGCACATTGTCCGTGACCTTGCGTACCGAGCCATGCGCGAGATCGTAGATTTCGACGAGCTTTTCGCGGCGTACGTCAAACGAAGTCACACCATCCCCCAGTCGTGCGGTCGAGGCAGCCGGCGCGAGCGCCGGCACGCCGCGATTACCGGCGGCGTTCGGCGCTTCGCTTCATATTCCAGAGCCGAAATAAAAAGCGACGCCCCCGTCCTTGTCCAGCCGCGATGTCTAGTGACGCGGCAGAACGATGCCAACATGGTTTTGCACATTGCAAGCAAACGTACAAATCATATAAGGGTCAGCATGGAAAAGGACGCCGTAAGACATCGCGGCCTGGCGCCAAGCAAGCAGCCATTCGCGGTCTACGGCAGGGGCCTGCAAAAAGGGGGTAAGCCATGCGTGCCGATCGTCGCGACGCTCAAGTTTCAGTCATAGACAGCCTCGTCAACGAACGCGTGAAGGCGGACACGCAGGCGCTTCACCGCAAGTTCGCTTCGGCGGAGCCCTTCCAGCATGTCGTGATCGATAATTTCTTCAAGCCGGAAGTGGCCGAGGCCATGCTCGCCGACTTCCCGGCGGAGAAGGAGCCGGAAAAGCTGCTGAACGAGTTCGGCGCGCCGAACCCCAAATCGGTCCGTTCCGACGTCTCCAAGCTCAAGGGCATCTACCCCGTCGTGGACCAGTACATCCAGACGGAGGAGTTTCTCCAGCTGATGACGGCGATCACGGGGATCCCCGATCTGAAGTACGATCCGTGGTATTACGGCGCGGGCACGCACGAGAATTTCCACACCGCCGGCCTCGATCCCCATTACGATTTCAACATTCACCCGAAGACCGGTTATCATCGCCGGCTGAACGCGATCGTCTATCTGAACAAGGACTGGAAGCCGGAATGGAACGGCGCGATTGCGCTGCATTCCGATCCCTGGGATCTCAAGAACGATCAGGTCACGGCCATCGCCCCGGAATTCAATCGCTGCGTCGTGTTCGAAACGACCGAGAGCAGCTGGCACTCCGTGACGCCGGTCGACCTGCCCGAAGACGAGCGCCGTCGCAGCCGCAAGAGCTTCACGATCTATCTCTATACCCCGACGCGTCCGGATGCCGCGCCCGAGCACGGCACGGTCTACGTCCAGCTGCCGCTGCCAAAGCACATCAAGGCCGGCCACACCCTGACCGAGCAAGACGTCGCGGAAATCGACGCGAACATCGCTCGCCGGCACGAGTATCTGCGCAATCTCTACAAGCGGGAGCTGCAGTTCTCCCGGGTTATCGACGAGCTTCGCGAGCAACTCAAAGAGCGCTGCAAGATGTCGAACGTGCCGCTGCTCGGCTATGCCACGCTCGTCGAGGTCGGCGCGCCGGTCTATACGGACGGATGGCTCGGCAAGGAGTTCTCCTGCACCATCAGGCCGCGGCGCCCGGCGTCCGGCGTCACGGTGAAGCTGTGGAAGCCGGAAGGAAGCGAGCCCCTGGCTTTCACGCTTACCGTAGACGGCATCACCCGCTCGTTCGAGGCCGGCGGCGGCTTCTCGGAGTGCACGGTCGAGTTTTCCGAACTCAGGCGTGAACCCTTCGATGTCCGCCTCGAGGCCCCGGGCGCGCAGCGCGCAAGCGACAAGGACGTGCGCGAACTCTCCGCGGTCCTCGACAGCGTCGAGGTTCTGTCGCTCACCTGAGGCCAGGGAACCATCCGTGAAGGCACCGCACCCGTGAATGCAGACGCGGGTGCGGTGCCGGCAGCGGAGCGGGCGGGCCTATCTGCGGTGCGATGCCGCTTCTTAGAGATCGCGGCTTCACTGGCTTCGGGACGCGATATAGATAGGGTGCCGCGTGGCCACCGCGGCGGTATTCCAGGAAATTGAACTCATGGTTCACATCCCCTTCAATGTGCCGGCCCCGGTTGGTCTCGAACTCGAATATATCAGCCAGGCCATCCGGAGTTCCCACCTGTCGGGGGACGGACCCTTCACCAAGAAGTGCCATGCCTGGCTCGAGAAGACCATCGGCGGCCACGCGCTTCTGACCCATTCGTGCACCGGCGCGCTGGAGATGGGGGCGCTGCTGGCGCGCCTGGAGCCGGGCGACGAGGCGATCCTTCCGTCCTACACCTTCGTTTCGACGGCCAATGCGGTCGCCCTGCGCGGCGCGACCCCGGTCTTCGTCGACATCCGCGAGGACACGCTCAATATCGACGAGCGCCTGATCGAGGATGCGGTCACCGAGCGGACCAAGGCGATCCTTCCCGTCCACTATGCCGGCGTCTGCGCGGAGATGGACGCGATCAACGACATCGCGGAGCGCCATAATCTGTTCGTGATCGAGGACGCGGCACAGGCCTTCCTCTCCACCTATCGCGGGCGCAAGGCCGGCCTGCTCGGCGACGCCGCCGCCTTCAGCTTCCACGAAACGAAGAACATATTGTCCGGCGAGGGCGGCGCGCTCCTGGTGCGCCACGAGAGCCTGATGACGCGCGCGGAAATCCTTCGCGAGAAGGGGACGAACCGCAAACAGTTCTTCCGCGGCGCCGTGGACAAATATACCTGGGTCGACCTGGGCTCCTCCTACCTGCCGAGCGAACTGATCGCCGCCTATCTGCTCGCCCAGTTCGAGCAGGCCGAGGCGACGACGCGCTACCGGCTCGAGGTCTGCGCGGCCTACGCCGAGGCCTTCGCGCCGCTGGCACGAGACGGCAAGGTCCGCCTGCCCTTCGTGCCCGAGCACTGCGAAGCCAACGGGCACATGTTCTATCTCATCCTCGAGACGCCGGAGGCCCGCGACGCCTTCATCGCGGCGATGAAGGCGGCCGGCATACTGGCCCCGTTCCACTATGTGCCGCTCCATTCGGCGCCGGCCGGCAAGAAGCTCGGCCGGACCCACGGCACGATGGATGTCACCGACTCCATCAGCGCGCGCCTGGTCCGGCTGCCGGTCTTTTTCGGCGTCAAGGAGCATCAGGACCGGATCATCGAAGCCGCGCTGGAATCTCTCGGTAAATAAGCCGGCCGGGCGAGCCTGGCTATTTGGCCGGACCAAATACCCAGAAGTTGAGCAGCGTGAAGATGGTGCCGGCCGCAGTGATCATTGCGGCGAGCTGACTGATTTCGTGCGGAATGCCGAGTCCGCGATATGTGGCGGAGAGCATGACGATTTGTACGCCGAGGCCAACGCAATAAACCAGAAAATACCTTGGTGCTGCGACCGTGTGGCTCAGCTTGCTCTCGAATGACCAGCCACGATTGGCGATATAGGTGCCGCTAGCACCGAGCAGGAATGCAGCTGCCGAGCTCAGTTCGGGGGCGACGCTGAAACGCGTCATCAGCAGATACAGCAAGTACAGCAGAAGATTGCTGATCAAGCCGACGGCGATATAGCGAAAGAATTTGCGTCCCGAGGACCGTAACGACGCCAGCAGAAACGTTATAAAAGGGGGCATGTCGAGGAGGCGCTCAGCGTTCTGCGAGATAATGCTTGTGAAATCCGACCAGGGTCCGAGTCAGTGAGAAATCCAGCGTCGTATAGCAATTGATGATGCCGATATTGGCCGCGGACACCCTTGCGGTGACGCGTTTCACGCCCTGTTCCTTTAGGTCCTTCAGAAGGTTGGCGATGAATATGGCGGTCAGGAAGCCATAGCCTTGCGCGCTGCCGCCCAGTTGGAGAGAGACCTCGTCCGGGCCGGTGCTCTCGTAAACCATGAAGCAGAGTATGTCGCCGGATGCGTCCTTGTGGACGACGACCGGCATTGCGGCCTCGATCGCCCCGCGCACCCAGCCGCGCTGGCGTGCGCGCGCTCTGTCGCGCTCGATCCGGGGGTCCTCGAAGAAGCGGCCATGATTGAAGACCGTGTCGCAAATGGCTTCGAGTTTGGCCTGGTCGCCGGCCGTCGCCTCCTGCAGCGCCAGAGGCCGATCGACCGATCTGTCCGGTGTCCACTTAGCGAGCCGGCGCAGCGCGAAATCCATTGCTGTTTCGACATAATGCCAGCCTGATCCCTGCAACCGCCCGGCGGCAGCTTGCCGGTCGGCGTCGACCCGCGCCACGGCAAGGTCGATGCCGTCGCGCCGGCACAGCGCGTCGAACTCTTTCAGAGACGCGGCGTCGGGGACGAAAGGCGCGCCGGGCAGCGTGAGTTCGCGGGTTGTCAGGCCTAGAGTGGCCGGGTCCCAGCTCGGATCGCTCCACTCCCAGCCCTCGAGCTCGCCGCTGCTGTCCATTCTCAGCCCATGCGTTTAAAGCGATGGTTGACGCCGACGCTGTCGAACACAATCCGGTGAGGCCGGGCGTGCTCGGGAAGCCGGTCGGCTAGGAAGGCCTTGAGCGCCTTCCTGTCGAGGTCGGCGCCTTCGCGAACCTGGCAAGTCAGCTCGATATGCTGTCCGGTGATCGGATTGGGCTTGCCCTTTGCCGATGCCAGCAGGATGTCGGGATGCTCGAGGGCGGCGCGCTCGATCTCAGAGGGCAGAACCTTTAGTCCGCCGACATTGATGAGATCGGAGGCCCGTCCGACCACCTTGATGTACTCGCCGTCGACATCGACGCGGTCCTTCGTATCGTACCAGCCCTCCTCGTCGAACGGACTGGGAGCGTTGAGATAGCCGATCATCCTGTTGGCGGACCGGATCTTGAGAATGCCGTCGACGACTTTCGTCTCCACGCCCTCGCCACCGATCTTCATCCAGAGGCTGTCTCGCGCCCGAGACTTCACGCGGAGGATTCCAAGTTCCGACATTCCGAAGGTCTGGCGGAAGTCGACGTCGGGAGCGATTTCGCAAAGCCGGTCGAGCGTGTTCTGGTCCATGCGCTCGGTGCCGTAGGTGACCACCTTCAGCGAAGGCGGGACCCCATCCTCGAGCGCCCCAGACAGCAGAAGCATTCGAAGGAAGGTCGGCGTCGTGGGAAGCAGCTCCACCTCGTTGTGGCGGATGTCCGCGATGACGCCGGTTGGGCTGCGGTTGGAGGGGATGACCGTCACGCCGCTGTTGTAGAGCGTGTGAAGCAGCGTGTTTATCCCGCCAATGTGATCGAAAAGCAGGAAATTCAGCGTTCTGAGTGCCGGACGAGGCGTACGGAACTTCCGCAGGAAGGTTTCGAAATTGTGCAGGATCGCCTTCGGTCTGCCAGTCGTCCCGGAAGAAAACAGAATGAGCCCGGACGCGCCGCTCGCGCGAACTTCCTCCAGCATCGGGTGCGCATCCTGGCGCTCGCGCAGCCTGCGCGCGATACCATTCTCGATGACAATATCGACCTTGGCTGCGTCGAAATAGTATTCGTGATCGGCGCGTGTCGCAGCCGTCAGAGGGGTATAGATCGCTCCGCGGTCGATGAGCTGGAGCATCAGCTTTATGTTGTCAGGATCGAAATCGCCAACGAGGGCAACGACATCACCTCGACGCACTTCTTCGAGTCCCGCGCTCGAAGCCTGCTCGATGTCGGCGAAGCGGTAGGAATGCTCGCCATCGACTAGGAAGGGCACGTCCTCCGAACCGCGCGATCTACGAATATCTTCAAGCAGGTTCATCGTTAAGCTCCACCCAGGTTCAGAATTTCGCCCGTGATCATGTCGCTGCGATCGTCCAGCAACATCGAAATGACTTTCCAGACATCCTCGGGCTTGGCCTTGCGCGGGATAATCTGCTGTTCGACGATCTTGTTGATCGAGGCCTTTGGCACACCGGCAATCAGTTGCGTATCGATCGGCCCCGGCGCGATGCAGTTCACCGTCACATTGAAGTCGGCCATTTCTCTCGCGAACGTCCGGGAAAATCCCTCGACGCCCGCTTTCGACGCCACGTAGATGGACTCCCCCTTCAAGGATAGCGCCACCGCGATCGTCGAGAAATTGATGATTCGGCCGCGTTTCTTTCTCGCAAGGAGTTTTCCGAACTGGATCGAGCTGTGGATCGTCCCCAGCAGGTTCGTATTGATCAGCTTATCTATCGTGGAGGCGGGGGTGCTCACGGCGAGGTTCATGGAGGCCACACCGGCACAATTGATCACGCCGTAGATTTCATCGTCTCTTCGTTTCGATTTCGCGACTTCCCGCAGTCGTTCCGGGTCGGTCACATCGCAAACGACCGGCTCGAAATGGTCAGAGAATTTATGAGTGTCGTCAAAATTCCGCGCCAGGCCGACAACGCGGTATCCTTCCTCGATCGCGCGGCGCGAAACGTGAGCACCCAGTCCTTTCGAGGCACCGGTGACGATGAGCGTACGCGTCATTGCGCCGCCTCGCTTTGATTCTGCGCCGATTTCACGATCACGTCGGCGAGCGTAGCAATCGAGCGATAGGCGCTACGCGAAGAGGAGAGCGTCTGGTCGCTCGTCCAGTCGAAATCTATCCCGTGCTCTTCGTCCAGGTATTCTTCCAGAGAGAGCATAAGTTCCACCAGCGCGCCAGAGTCAATTGGGGCGTCGTCCCCGATGAGCGCCGTATCCTGAGTGATGTTACCCGCTGCGACGTCGGACAGATCCGCAATCTCCGCTTTGATTTTTTCAATCAGGTTTTTACGGGAAATGGTCATCTAGTGCTCCATCGGCTCCAAGTTTCAATTTCAGAGGGACGATCGATCCTTCAACCGTCAAAGCCGCTCTTATCATTTGTTTCTGCCATTCTAAAGCGTCGTTTCCGGTCGCGCGTCGTTCGCCCCCCCTCCCGCCCAGTGGCCAAGATGTCGACGATGAAGATCGGACGGCGTTTTGCCTCGGCGAGTGCACGCCCGACATAGAGGCCGACCAGGCTGACCAGGAAGATCTGGATGCCCCCGAGGAAGGCGAGCAGGCTTGCCAGGGTGGCGTATCCGGGAACGGCCGTTCCGTTGAGGAGCGCGTTCACGACGACGCTCAGACCGAACAGGAAGCTGAGCGCGCACACGACAAGGCCCAGCCCGATCATCCACCAGAGCGGCTTTTCCGAATAGGCGACGATGGTCTCGAGCGCGAGACGACCGAGTTTCGCAAGATTGTAGGAGGATTTCCCGACGGCACGCTGCTGCCTGGGCAAGATCAGATAGCGGGTGTCGAAACCGACCTGGCTCATGATGGCGGGGAACAGGCGCAATTGTTCGGGATATTGCCGGAATGCAAAAGCGACCCGGGCCGAGATGATGCGAAAGTTGCCGTACTTGTTCGAGACATTGAGGCCCGACGCCCATCGGAGGATCGCGTTGAAGATCGCCGATCCAATGTTTCTGCCCGCACCGAGGCCGGAGCTTTCGCGTTCCGCGATGACGCAATCTGTCTCCGTCTCCACTGCGTGAGCATAAAGATCTGCGATCGCTTCGGGCGGATCCTGAAGGTCGCAATCCATCACCACATACCATTTCGCCCGGGCATGGGCGATGCCGGCCGAGATGGCCGGATGCTGACCGAAATTGCGGCTCAGGCGCACGCCGAGGACGCGAGCATCCTTGGCCGCCTCCTGTTCGATCAGTGGCCAGCTGCCGTCGGGGCTGCGGTCGTCGACCAACACGATCTGATAATCGGCGGTCAGGTCCGACAATGTGCGATGCAGACGCGAACAGAGTTCGGTCACGAACGCCTCGCCCTTGTAGACCGGAACAATAACGGCGATTTCGGCCGCATGGACGTCCGGCTCGCAGGCGGGCACATGCGGCGCTTTCAGGTGTGTCGTCATCGCTATTGCTGGATCAGCCCTCTTCCCGTGGCTCGTTCGTAATAATAAAGACGAGGCTGTGCAAGCCGCGCCGACTGTTGAGCCCGACGGGACAATTTCGGTCCGAGAAGATTGAATTTCAGGCCGGATCAATCAATGCCATCGCGTCCGAAAATCGCGGTCATCATCATCGCCTACAACAGCCGGGCCCAGATCGGGGCTTGCCTGACTGCGCTGAGGGTGCAGACGCGCGCACCGGCCGAGATCATCCTGGTCGAGAACGGCTCGGCGCCGGACAAGCGGGTGGACCCGGACGATCTCGGCCCGGACATCACCTATATCGACAGCCCGGACAATCTCGGCTTCGCCGGCGCGAACAACCTGGCGGCCCGCCGCGCGCGCTCGCCCTGGATTGCCTTGCTCAATCCCGACGCCTTTGCGGAGCCGGACTGGATCGAGGCGCTCGAGGCCGCGATCGCGCGCTATCCGACAGATCGCGTCTTCGGCTCGCTGCAGTACAGCGCGGACGATCCCGGCAAGCTCGACGGGGCGGGCGATGTCTATCACGCGATCGGATTTCCCTGGCGCGGCGGTTACGGCGCGCCAGTTGAGGACGCACCGCAGGCCGACGCCACCGTGTTCTCCGCATGCGGAGCCGCGATGCTGATCGAGCGCGATCTATTTCTCGCGCTGGGCGGGTTCGACGAGGCCTTTTTCTGCTACTGCGAGGATGTCGATCTCGGCTACAAGGCGCGCCTGGCGGGCGAACGCGTGATCCAGCTCGCCGGCGCGCGCGTGCGCCATGTCGGCTCGGCCTCGAGTGAGGGCAGCTGGCACTTCGCCTTCCATCACGGTGTTCGCAACCGGCTGTGGACCTATCTGCAGAATACCCCGCTTGCCCTCCTGCTGCTGACCGCGCCGCTTCATGCGGCCGCGACGGGGGTCCAGCTGCTCAGCGCCGTGCGCCGCGGTCGGGGACGGGCGTTCCTGGCCGCGCTGAATGACGGCCTGTCGGACTGGAACCGGGTGATGGCCGTCAGGCGCGAGCGCCAGCGCGCCCGCGTCGCGAGCACGCTGCGCATCGCCTCGGCCATGAGCTGGAGCCCGGTCGTGCTGGTGCGCGGGGCCATGGATCTGCGCCGGCTTCCCATTGACCTGGCCAGCGGCGCGCCGGATGAAGCAGTCTGAAAGATCGTGTGACCTGGATGTGCGCGGCGCCGGCCGACGGCATCTGGTGCACAACGGCGCTCCTTGAAAAAGACGCGCGCGCGACGGCGTCGTCGGGCCGTGCGTCGTGCTGCCGGGCGGGGAGGATTTCGCCGGTGCGTGAGTGCGGCCGCCGCCGTGCAGTTGATCGCCTGCCATGTCGGTGTGCACAAGGGCGCCAATATGGATCGTCCGGTGTACCTCGCAAGTTCTGTGACCGAAGAAAAGCGAAACCATTCGTGACTTTGTGAAGTACGGCGTCCCGATTTAAGCCGGATCGCAGATTTCGCCGCCCAGCCGGACAGGACCGTTTCTATGCTGGACATGATCCCCTTCATCGACCTCGCCGCCCAGCGCGCGCGCATCAAGGACGATCTCGATGCCCGCATCGCCAGGGTCCTGGAAGAAGGACGCTATATCCTCGGCCCGGAGGTGAGCGAACTCGAACAGCGTCTGCGCGATTTCGGCCGCGCGCCCCATGCGATCGCCTGCGCGAACGGGACTGATGCGATCCTGCTGCCGCTGCTGGCCTGGGGCGTGAAGCCCGGCCACGCGGTGTTCGTGCCGAGCTTCACCTTCGCCTCGACCGCCGAGGTCGTCGCCCTGATCGGCGCCTCCCCGGTCTTCGTCGATATCGACCCGGACACCTACTGCATGGATCCCGCTTCTCTGGACGCGGCGATCGAGCATGTGCGCGCGCAGGGCGAACTCGAACCCGCCGCGGTCATCGCCGTCGACCTGTTCGGCCAGCCGGCGGACTATGTCGCGATCTCGACCGTCGCGCGCCGCCACGGGCTGCGACTGATCGCCGATTCCGCGCAGGGCTTCGGCTGCACCCTGCACGGCGAGCACCCCATTCAGTGGGCGGACGCGACCACGATCAGCTTCTATCCGGCCAAGCCGCTCGGCTGTTACGGCGATGGCGGCGCGATCCTCGTACGCGACGATGCCACTCATGCGCTCATCAAGTCGCTGCACATCCACGGCGAGGGGGCGGACCGCTACGAATATGCCCGCATCGGGCTCAACTCCCGGCTCGACACGATCCAGGCGGCCATCCTGCTTGCGAAGATGGAGGTCTTCGAGGACGAGATCGACAAGCGCAATGAGGCGGCCGACCGGTATGCGGACGGCTTTGCCGGGATCGTGAAGCCGCACACGGTGATCGAGGGCGGGCGTTCGGTCTGGGCGCAGTACACGATCGAGGTTGAAAGCCGCGACGCCTTCCGCAAGGCGCTCGCCGACCAGGGCGTGCCCACCGCCGTCTACTATCCGCGCCCTCTCCACATGCAGCCGCCCTATGCGCGTTTCCCGAAGGCTCCGGGCGGCCTGCCGGTGACCGAAGCCGCCGCGGAGCGCGTGGTGTCCCTGCCCATGGACGGCTATCTCGGCGGCGAGCGCCAGCAGCGCGTCATCGACGCGGTGCGCGCCACGCTCGGCTAGGGCCGTGGCCGAGCCCGATGTCCGGCTGTCGGTCCTGATCGTCTGCTATCGCAGCCGCGAGACGATCGGGCGTGTCAGTTCAGCGCTCGCGGCCCAGACGGTGCGGCGGGCCGAGATTCTGGTCCTCGAGAACGGCTCGCCGGACGGAGAGCGCGTCAGCGCCGATCAGCTGCCCGAAGGCGCGCGCCTGATCGAGAGCGAGACCAATCTCGGCTTTGCGCCGGGAAACAACCGGCTCGCGCGCGAGTCGACCGGCGACTGGCTCGTCCTGCTCAATCCCGATGCCTTTCCCGAGCCGGACTGGCTGGAGCAAATGCTCGCCGCGACGACCCGCTGGCCGGACGCGGCGATGTTCGGCTGCACCCAGCGCGCCTATGGCGCTCCGGGCGTGCTCGACGGGGCGGGGGATGTCTATCATGCGAGCGGCCTGCCCTACCGGGCGGGTTACGGGCGCGAGATGGAGCCGCCGCCCGAAGGCGAGACCTTCGCGGCCTGCGGGGCTGCAATGTTGATCCGTCGCGATCTCTTCGAGGACCTCGGCGGGTTCGACGAGGACTATTTCTGTTACGTCGAGGACGTCGATCTCGCCTTCCGCGCACGCCTCCTCGGTCATAGGGCGGTCCAGGTGCGCGACGCCGTCGTCGAGCACATCGGCTACGGGTCATCCGGGCGTCGATCGGAGTTCGCGGCCTATCACGGTGCCCGCAACAGGCTGTGGACCTTCTTCAAGAACATGCCCTGGCCGCTGCTGATCCTCCTCGCGCCGGTGCACCTGCTTGCCACGTTCGCCCTGTGGCTCTCGGCGATCCGCCACGGACAGTTCATGCTGTTCGGCCGGGCGATGCGCGACGGTTTCGCTGCATGGCCGCGGCTGATGGAGAAGCGGCGCGAGATCCAGGCCCGGCGCCGGACCGGGATGCTCGCCGTCGCGCGGATGATGGCCTGGAATCCGTTGCGTCTGTTCACGCGCTCCCCGCACATCCGCCATCCGCGCTAGGCCGGGCAAGGTTTGCTTCATGTTTCGAGAAGCATTCCTGGTTTGCATTCGCTCGTGCGCGCGACTAGCACCTCTGCGGAGAACGCTGCCGAGGGCCGCATGACCGAAGTCCAATCCACGATCCGCGCCTATGCGGAGCGGTTCAAGACTCCGCCGGGCCGTTCACGCCCGCTTTCCGCCCATCTGCGCGAACTCGAAGCGGAATCCATCTTCATCATGCGCGAGGTCGCGGCCGAGTTTCAGCGTCCGGTGATGCTCTACTCGATCGGCAAGGATTCCGCCGTGATGCTGCATCTCGCGCTGAAAGCCTTCTATCCCTCGCGCCCGCCCTTCCCGCTGCAGCATGTCGACACCACCTGGAAGTTCCGCGACATGATCGCCTATCGCGATGCGCTCGCGAAGGAGCTCGGCCTCGAGCTGCGCGTCGAGATCAATCAGGACGGGCTGGCGCGCGGCATCAATCCGTTCGATTCCGGCTCCAGCCTGCACACCCAGGTGATGAAGACCGAGGCGCTGCGCAATGCGATGAACACGCACCGCTACGATGCCGCGTTCGGCGGGGCGCGCCGCGACGAGGAGAAGTCGCGCGCCAAGGAGCGGATATTCTCCTTCCGCGACGCCCATCACGGCTGGGACCCGCGCAACCAGCGCCCGGAGCTGTGGCGCACCTACAATACGCGCATCAAGCCTGGCGAGAGCATCCGGGTCTTCCCGCTGTCGAACTGGACCGAACTCGACATCTGGCAGTACATCCTGGAAGAGGACATCCCGATCGTGCCGCTCTATTTCGCGGCGCAGCGGCCGACGGTGGAACGCGGCGGGCAGCTCTTCATGGTCGATGACGAGCGCTACCGGCTCCAGCCCGGCGAGGTGCCGCAGCCCCGCATGATCCGGTTCCGCACACTCGGCTGCTATCCGCTGACCGCGGCGATCGAGTCCTCGGCCACGACGCTGGAGGATATCGTCATGGAGATGCTTACCGCCCGCACCTCGGAACGCTCGGGCCGGCTGATCGACCACGACGAGTCCGGGTCGATGGAGAAGAAGAAGCGCGAGGGGTATTTCTGATGCGGGTCCAGGAAACGCGCGAGCAGCTGGTCGAGCGCCTGACCCGGTCGGGCGACCGGGGGGTGCTGCGCTTCATCACGTGCGGCTCGGTCGATGACGGAAAGTCGACGCTCATCGGTCGCCTGCTCTACGATTCCAAGCTGATCTTCGAGGACCAGATCGCGACCCTGGAAAAGGACAGCCGCAAGCACGGCACGGCGGGGGAGGAGATCGATTTCGCGCTTCTGCTCGACGGGCTGGAGGCCGAGCGCGAGCAGGGCATCACGATCGATGTCGCCTACCGTTTCTTCAATACCGAGAAGCGCAAGTTCGTGGTCGCCGACACGCCGGGCCACGAGCAGTACACGCGCAACATGGCCACCGGCGCCTCCACGGCGGACCTGGCCATCATCCTGGTCGATGCACGCAAGGGCGTTTTCGTCCAGACCCTGCGCCACACCTATATCGCGCACATGATGGGCATCCGCCATGTCGTGCTGGCGGTCAACAAGATGGATCTCGCAGGCTGGTCGCGCACGCGCTTCCACGAGATCGTGGCGGAGTATCTGAAGACCGCCGAGGGGCTGGGGTTCCAGTCCATCACCCCGATCCCGATGTCGGCGCGCTACGGCGACAATGTCACCTCGCGATCGCCGAACCTCGGCTGGCATGACGGCCCGACCCTGCTGGAGCATCTCGAGGAGGTCGAGGCCGAGGACGATGCGCACGGCAAGCCGTTCCGGTTCCCGGTGCAGTGGGTCAACCGGCCCAATCTCGATTTCCGCGGCTTTTCCGGCACGATCGCGGCAGGCATGATCCGTACCGGCGATGCGGTGGTCGTCGCGTCCAGCGGCATCAAGGCGCACGTCAAGCGCATCGTGACCGCCGACGAGGACCTGAACGAGGCCTCTGCGGGCGATGCCGTCACCATCGTCCTCGACCGCGAGATCGACATCGCGCGCGGCGACATGCTCGCCGGCATCGAGGAGCGTCCCGAAGTCGCCTCGCAGTTCGCCGCCGAGATCCTTTGGATGCACGACGAGGAGATGCTGCCCGGCCGCTCCTACCTGCTGAAGTCGGGTGCACAGACGACCCCGGTTTCCATTACGGCGCTGAAGCACAAGGTGGACGTCAACACCTACGACCGTGCGCCCGGGCGCAAGCTCGGCCTCAACGAGATCGGCTTCTGCAACCTGTCCACCTCGCGCCCGCTGGTCTTCGATCCGTACAAGGGAATTCGCGAGACCGGGGCCTTCATCCTGATCGACCGGTACACGAATCTCACGGTCGGGGCGGGGATGATCGAGTTCGGCCTGCGCCGGGCGACGAACATCCACACCCACGCGATGGACATCACCAAGGCGCGCCGGGCCGAGATCAAGCACCAGAAGCCGGCCATTCTCTGGTTCACCGGCCTGTCCGGAGCGGGCAAGTCGACGATCGCCAACCTCGTGGAGCGCAAGCTCACCGAGGCGGGGTTCCACACCTATTCGCTCGACGGCGACAATGTGCGCCACGGCCTCAACAAGGACCTCGGCTTCACCGATGCCGACCGGGTGGAGAACATACGCCGTATCGGCGAAGTCGCACGCCTGTTCGTCGATGCCGGTCTGATCGTCACCTGCTCCTTCATATCCCCCTTCCGCTCGGAGCGGCGCATGGTTCGCGAGCTCGTCGAGGACAGCGAGTTCATCGAGGTGTTCGTGGATGCCCCGCTCGAGGTGTGCATCGCCCGCGACCCGAAGGGGCTGTACAAGAAGGCCCAGGCCGGCGAGATCAAGAACTTCACGGGCTTCGACAGCCCCTACGAGGCGCCCGAGAACCCCGAACTGCGGGTGCAGACGGCGGACATCTCGGCCGAGGAGGCCGCCGACCGGGTCATCGCGGAGCTTCGCCGCACCGGCCGCCTGGGCTGATCGCAGAGATCGGGGAGCACGGCGTGACCGGCCGGCGTCATTGCGGCGGCCGCTTCTTCACCGTGAAGGGCTCTATCGCGCCCAGGCGACGAAGGGGCCGTTGAGATAGTCGGCCTCGACCTTGCCGTAGAGGAAATCCCTGCCGTCGGGATCGGTCACCCGCCCCCCGGCGGCGTTGAGCACCGCGTGGCCGGCACCGGTATCCCATTCCCGGGTAGGGGCGAAGCGCGGGTAGATGTCCGCCTTGCCCTCGGCGAGCAGGCAGAATTTCAGCGAAGAGCCCGCGCTGACGGTGTCGGTAACGCCTTGCGCCTCGGCAAAGGCGCGCGTCGTGTCATCGGCGTGCGATCGGCTCATGACCGCCACTTTCTTGCCCTCGCGCGGCGAGCGCGTCGAGATGGGCGACAGGGCGCGCAGGTCGAATTGGCCCCCCGGCTTCAATCCGCCGGCCCAGGCTTCGCGGTCCCCGAGATAGATTCGCTCGAGCGCGGGCGCATAGACGCAGCCCGCCACCGGGCGGCGGCCGGAGACGAGCGCGATATTGATCGTGAACTCGCCGTTCTTGCTGATGAATTCCTTGGTCCCGTCGACCGGATCGACGAGGAGGAAATCGCCGTCGATGAGCGGGCGCAGTCCGGCGGCGAAGCTTTCCTCGGCGAGGACCGGAACGCCGGGGAAATCGCGCGCGAGGGCCTCGAGGATCAACGTCTCGGCGCGCTCGTCGGCTTCGGTGACCAGGGAGTTGTCGGCCTTCTGTCCGACGGTGAAGGGCCGGGCGTAGACCTCCATCACCGGGACGCCGGCGCGTGCGCAGATCGCCGCGAAGCGGCGCGCGATATGATCGGTATCCCTCATCCTGCCGGGTTCCCTCGAGCCTCGACGCTATCCGGCGCGGGAGCGCCGCACCTGTCCATCGGCCCCGATATGGATGCCGCACTCTGTCTTGTCCTGGCCGGCCCAGCGCCCTGCGCGAGGGTCGGATTCGTCGGCGGCCACCGGCGCGGTGCACGGGACGCATCCGACCGAGGGGTAGTTGCGCGCCAGCAGCGGATGGTCGGGCAGGGCGTGATCGCGCCCATAAGCGCGCAGATCGTCCGCGCTCCACTCCACGAGGGGGTTGAGCTTCAGCTTGCCGTCCTGGATCTCCACGCGCGGGATCCGGGCGCGCTCGCCGCCGTGATAGCGCTTGCGTCCGGAGACCCAGACCTTGTAGGGGCGCAGCGCCCGGATGAGGGGCAGGGTCTTCCTCACGTGACAGCACAGGTCGGGATTGCGCGCGTGCAGGGTGCCGTCGGGATCGTCCGCGGCGAGATCGTGCGGGCTGGGCGAGAGCGTCTGGATATTGGTCAGGCCGAGCCTGTCTCGAAGCGCGTCGCGATAGCGCAGCGTCTCGGAGAACAGCTTGCCGGTGTCGATGAACAGGACCGGCACGTCGGGAGCGACCTCGGCGGCCATGTGCAGGATCACCGCCGATTCGGTGCCGAAGGAGGAGACGATGCAGCTCTCGCCCGGGAAGATGTCCGTCAGGCAGCGCTTGAGCGCTCCTCGCGCGTCGAGGCCGGACAGCGCGGCCTCCAGGGCCTGGGCTCCGGCCTCCAGCGCGAGGCGGTATTCCGACTTCAGTGAGGCCATGGCTGCCCCCGGGCTGCGCGGGCCTAGCTTGCCGTCCGGCGCCCCTCGCCCTTCTGGGCCTCTTCGCGGGTCTTGTTCCAGTAGGAGACGGAGGGGACCTTGGACCGGTCGCAGCGATGGGCGTACTTGCGCGCGATCTCGGTGACCTCTTCCATCAGGCCGGCTTCCAGCGTGATCGGCTTCAGGCCCATCGACAGGAAGGTATCGTTTTCCACGTGCAGGTCGTTCTCGTCCGCCTCGTTGCGCGGATTGGGCAGATAGGCGATCTCGACCCCGGCCATGTCCGCGATCATCTTCGCCAGATCGCGCACCCGGTGGGTCTCGGTCATCTGGTTCATGATGCGCACCTTCTCGCCGGTCTGCGGCGGGTTCTCCACCGCGAGCTGGATGCAGCGCACCGTGTCCTGGATGTGGATGAAGGCGCGCGTCTGCCCGCCGGTCCCGTGCACGGTCAGCGGGTGGCCGACCGCGGCCTGCATCAGGAAGCGGTTCAGCACCGTGCCGTAATCGCCGTCATAGTCGAACCGGTTGATCAGGCGCTCGTCCTTGCGGGTCTCCTCGGTCTGGGTGCCCCACACGATGCCCTGGTGGAGATCGGTGATCTTGACCTTGTCGTTCTTGTTGTAGAAGTGGAAGAAGAGCTGATCCTGGGTCTTGGTCATGTGGTAGATCGAGCCCGGATTGGCCGGGTAGAGGATCTCCTGGTCCTTCAGACCCTCGGCGGTCTCCACTTTCACCTTCAGATAGCCTTCGGGGATCTTCATCCCCGCCGTGCCGTAGCCATAGACGCCCATCGTGCCGAGATGCACCAGATGGATGTCGAGCCCGGAATCGACGATCGCGGCGAGCACGTCGTTGGTGGCGTTGAGATTGTTGTCCACCGTGTAGCGCTTGTGGCGCGCACTCTTCATCGAGTAGGGCGCGGCGCGCTGCTCGGCGAAATGGATGATCGCGTCGGGCTGTTCGGCGACGATGAGGTCGAGGAGTTCCTGGTAGTCCTTGCCGACATTGAGGTCGACGAAACCGATCTGCTTGCCGGAAATCTCCTTCCAGGCATCCAGGCGCTTGTGCATCGGCTGGATCGGGGTGAGGCTCTCCACCTCGAGCTCGATATCGATCTTGCGCCGCGACAGGTTGTCCACGATCACGACTTCATGACCGCGCGCCGAAAGATGCAGCGCCGAGGGCCAGCCGCAGAAACCGTCGCCGCCAAGAACCAGAACTTTCATGATATCACTCCGGATAAACCGAACCGTCGCATTTCGGATATGCAGCGGGTTCTGACAGGATGGGTACGGGGATGCAAGCGTCTCGGGCCGCTGAAACCGGGCCCGGTCAGAGCTGCGTGATCAACAGTCCGGCGATCGCCGCGATCGAATAGGCCACGAGTGTGCACCCGCCCAGCTTGAGGAAGTCCGCCATGGTATAGCGCCCGGGGCTCAGCACCATGAGATGGGTCTGGTAGCCGAAGGGCATGAGGAAGCTGGCGCTGGCGCCGAAGGCGGTGGCGAGCGCGAGCGCCGTCGGCGACATTCCGGTCGCTACGGCGGTGTCGAGCGCGATCGGCAGCACGGTGAGGGCGGCGCTGGTATTGGAGAAGAACTCGGTCAGGATCCAGGCGAGCAGGAAGATCGTGATCAGTACCGCCGCCGGCGGCAGGCCGAGGCTCAGCTCGGCAACCTGGCCAGCCACGAAGCCCGACAGCCCGGACTGCGACACCAGGAGGCTGAGCAGCACCGCGCCCCACAGGACGATCGCGAGATCGAACGGGAAGGCGCGCCGCACCTCGCGCGGTGAAACCCACTCCATGAGCACGGTGACGCTGGCGAGGGTGAAAGCCGCCACCGCGATCGGGACGAGCTGGAACAGCGCGCAGGCCAGGAAAGCGGCAAAGGCGAGCCCCACCAGCAGGGTGTCGCGGGCACCGAGCTGGCCGAGGCCCGCATCGTCGCTGTCGATCAGGTGCAGGTTGGAGCGCAGATTGTCGCGGCGGTGGAAGTCCGGCCCGGCCGCGAGCAGCAGCATGTCGCCTGCCGACAAGGGCAGCGCGCCGAGCTTTCCCGACAGCGGCGTTCCGCCGCGCTCGATGCCGAGCACGGAGGCATCGAAGCGGGCGCGGAAATCGGTCTCACGCAAGGTTCGCCCCACGAGATGGGAGCCGGCTGCGACGACGGCGCGATAGAGATTGTCCTGGCGGTGCGGCGCGCCGTCCTTTGTAATGGACAGGCCGTTGATGCTGCGCAGCTCGTCGATGTGGGTCACGTCGCCGACGAAGATGAGCACGTCGCCCTCCCGGATGATGTGGCGTGGCGTGATCGGGGCGATGACCCGGTCGCCGCGCACCACCTCGGCAAGGAAGAAGCTTTGCAGGTGGCGCAGCTTGTTGGTCGCCACCGATCGCCCGGCCAGGCGCGAGCCCTCCGCCACGCGCGCCTCGACATGGAATATGTCGGGCTGGTGCTCCGACGCGCCGGGCTTCTCGCGAAGCAGGATCGGGGACAGGACGAGCAGGGTGGCGAGTACCGCGATGACGACCAGGGCGCCGGGAATGACGAAGTCGAGGACGGTAAGCTCGATGCCCTGCGCGGCGGACAGGCCGACCACCATGAGCGAGGCGGACGTGCCGAACGGGGTGAGCATCCCGGCTGCGAGCGCGACGTAGGACAGAGGCAGCAGCAGCTGGTGGGGGGTCACGGTCGGCCTGCGCGAGGCCGGTCCGAGCATCGCGGCCACCACCGCCGTGTTCGGAACGAAGGCGCTGATCGCCGCGGCCGAGCCGAGCAGGCGCGCCAGCGTGCGGCGCAGGCCCCGCGGACGTTTCGAGAAGAAGAGCTGGCGCAGCAGGGCCAGCTTGCCCAGCGCGAGGGAGAAGACAACGAGGCTCATGACCGCCCAGATCGCAGGCTGGCCGAGCGCGGCGAAGGCCGTCGCGAAATCGACCCGGCCGGTGACGATCACCAGCAGGGCGAACACCGCGAAGGCCCGCGGTGCACCGATCCGGCCGGACACGAGTGCTGCCGCCAGCCCGGTCAGCAGCGCGGCGTCGATCGCCCGGCCAATGATTTCGCTTTCGAGCACGTCCAGGCTGCCCCTGCCATCCGCCTCCTGTGTGCCCGCGGGCAAAGGCTATGACAAGGGGCAGGCCGGCGATGCGGCCGGGGCCAACACAGCGCTTGAACTTGTCGCGCTAAAGCCTGATTTTAGGGTCATGAACGAGACTGACGCCTCTGCCAGCGAGCCCGAGGACGCTTTTGCGGCTGCCGAACAGCGGCTGAAGCGGGCCCTCGGCGCGATCGAGAGCCGCTTCAAGGCGCTCCAGGCGCGCGCCGAGGCGGCCAAGGGCGACGAGGCGGTGTCGCTTGCCAGCGAGGAAGATCGGGCGCGTCTGGCCGACGAACTCGACGCGGCCCGGGCCCGGGAGGCCGCACTCAGCGAGGCGGCCGGAGAGGCATCGGCGGCCTGCGGCGAGGCGATCGCCGAGCTGCGCGCGATCCTCGGACGCGACGCCGGGCCGGGCGAGGAGGGCTAGATGTCGAAGGTGACCATCTCGCTCAACGGGCGCGCCTTCACGATCGGGTGCGAGGAGGGCCAGCAGGCATACCTGCGCGAGCTCGCGGGCCATCTCGATTCCCACGTGCGCGACCTTGCCGAGAAGGTCGGCCAGATCGGCGAGCTTCGCCTTCTGCTGATGGCCGCGCTCATCGTCGCCGACGAGAGCCGCGAGGCGCAGGGCCGGGTCGGCGAACTCGAGGAGGCGCTCATCGAGGCGCGCGGCAAGGCCTCGCAGAGCGAGGCACGCCGGCGGTCCGACCGCGCGCGTGCCGCCGAACTGCTCAACACGACCGCCGAACAGCTCGAGGCCATGGCGTCATCTGGCGAAGAGACTTGAGTAAGATGGCCTTCGGCCCCATCTTCACACAAGGCGGACACTGGAGCGTGCGTCGAGCATCCTCATCCCGGCGACCTTACGTCTCTGACGGGGAGCTGTCCCTGCCCCTGGCCGTGGCCTCGGGCACACGGCGCCCACCTGGTAAGCCAGGTCATCAGGGATGTCACGATGCTGACGGCGCAATCGGTTCCGCCACCCTTTTCCTCCGGCCCGGCGGGCGGATCTCATGTTGATGGGCTGGCGCAAGTCGCGCGCCCGCGCGAAGGCGACGCTGGCGCGCAAGGCGGCCTGGCAGGGTGATCCGGATGCCGGCCGGCGCCTGGCCGAGCATTTCCCCGACAGTGTCTGGCCGTCCGTCGGCACGGTCGTGGCCGGCTACCGGCCGATCCGCGACGAGATCGACCCGACCCCGCTGATGGAGACCTTCTACTGCGAGCAGGCCCAGCTCTGCCTGCCCTGCGTCGCCGGACCGGACCGCCCGCTGGTATTCCGCGCCTTCCAGCCCGGCGACGATTTCGTGCGCGGCGCCTTCGGCGTCGAGGAGCCGAGCCCCGACAGTCCGGAGTGCAAGCCGCTGCTCATCCTCGCCCCGCTGCTGGCCTTCGACGAGACCGGCAAGAGGCTCGGCTACGGGGCCGGCTTCTACGACCGCACGATCGCCGCGCTTCGAAAGCACAATCCCGTCACCGTCGTGGGGCTCGCCTACGAGGCACAGCGGATGAGAAGCGTGCCCACCGACAGGCACGACATCGCGCTCGACTGGATCGTCACCGAGAAGCGCGCCTATCGCGGAGCGGTGTGAGTGCCGACACCGAAGGGCGGCTGAACGCGCCCCCTGCGCCCGGCGTTGTGAAGAGCGCCGCTCTGGGCTAGACGCGAGTCCGCTCTTTCCCTCCGCAATGACGGATACCCCATGCGCATCGCCTTTTTCGGAGACGTCGTCGGCCGCTCGGGCCGCCAGGTGCTGAGCGAGGAGCTGCCCGGCCTGCGCGAGGCGCTGGCGCTCGACTTCGTCGTGGTCAACGCCGAGAACGCGGCCGGCGGGTTCGGCATCACCGAGAAGACCGCCGTCGAGCTGTTCGATGCCGGCGCCGACGTGCTCACCCTCGGCAACCACTCCTTCGACCAGAGCGAGGCGCTCTCCTATATCGAGCGCGAACCGCGCCTGCTGCGTCCGGTGAACTATCCCGAAGGCACCGCACCGGGGCGGGGGTCGAGTCTCTACGACCTGCCCGACGGGCGGCGCATCCTCGTGATCAACGTGATGCTGCGCCTGTTCATGGAGGCCCTGGACGACCCCTTCAGGCGCATCAACGAGGAACTCGATGCCTGCCCGCTCGGCCAGGTCGCCGACGCCATCCTTGTCGATGCCCACGGCGAGGCGACGAGCGAGAAGACTGCGCTCGGCGTTTATTGCGACGGGCGGGCGAGCCTCGTCGTCGGGACCCACACCCATGTGCCGACCGCCGACTGGCGCATCCTGCCCGGCGGTACGGCCTACCAGACCGACGCCGGGATGTGCGGCGATTACGACTCGGTGATCGGGATGGACAAGGAGGAGCCGGTCAACCGGTTCGTGACCCACATGCGCTCCTCGCGCTTTTCTGCCGCCAGCGGCGAGGCGACGGCCTGCGGTCTGTTCGTGGAGACTGACGACAGGACCGGGCTGGCGGCGCGTGTCGAGCCGATCCGCATCGGCGGCGTGCTCTCCCAGGCCCGGCCGGAAAGCACTAACTAGCTATTGCGATAAGATCGGAACCACTGCGCGAACCGGGCTATGCCCTCTTCGAGGCGGGTTCCCGGCACGCACCCGTAATCGCGTTCCAGCCGGGTAACGTCCGCGCAGGTATAGGACACGTCGCCGGGCTGGGGCGGAACGGGCTCGGTCTTCGCGTTCACGCCGAGTGCGCGCTCGAGCGTGGCGACGAGGTCAAGCGTCTCCACCGGGTTCGAGCCGCCGATATTGTAGACCCCGTGGCGCGCGCCCGGCGCGTCGTCGAGCACCCGCACGAGCGGCTCGATCACGTCGTCGATATAGGTGAAGTCGCGCTGGTTGCGGCCCTCGTTGAACAGCCGGATCGTCTCGCCCCTCAGCATGGCTTCGGCGAAGCTGAAATAGGCCATGTCCGGACGGCCCCAAGGCCCGTAGACGGTGAAGAATCTCAGGCCCGTCTGGGGCAGGCCGTATAGGTGGGTGTAGGTCGAACTCATCAGCTCGTCCGCGCGCTTGGTGGCCGCGTAGAGCGAGACCGGTTCGCCAAGCGCGTCGTCCTCGCGAAAGCGCCCGCCGCGCTCGCCATAGACCGAGCTGGAGGAGGCGTAGACGAGGTGGGCGAGATCGCCGCCGAGCGCGCGCGCGGCTTCCAGCACGGAGAGGTGGCCCGTCACATTGCTGTGGGTATAGGCGAAAGGCGCATCGAGCGAGTAGCGCACGCCGGCCTGTGCGGCGAGGTGCAGGATGCGCGTCGGACGGGTCTCCAGGACGAGCCGCTTGACGGCATCGTCATCGGCGAGGTCGAGCCGGTGAAACTCGAAACCGGCCTGGCGATCGAGTTCGGTCAGGCGTGCCCGCTTGAGCGCCACGTCATAATAGTCGGTCAGACTGTCGAGGCCGACAATCCGTTCTCCGCGGGCAAGAAGGCGTCGCGACGCGTGGAAGCCGATGAAGCCTGCCGCGCCGGTAACCAGGATCGTCATGGGCCTGGAAATACTCCCGATCGTGGCGGCGCATCCTAGGAAGAACCTCCCGCCTGTCAACGCGCCTGCCGCTGAGGCCCGGGCGCGTGATGCAGGCGTTCTGATTGCAAAACATCGGGCTTGAGCTAGGCTCTTTGCGAGTAGTCCGCGGCGTCCGGGGTGTCCGCGGCGGTCTTCGAGGGGAGTCGCCCTATGCGGATGCGTTCAGCTCTTATGCTCGCCGTGTTCACGAGCGCCGCGATGATCGTGTCGGGATGTGGTGGGGGAGGCGGGGGTGCGACCGGCGGGCCGATCGTCTCGCCCCCTCCGCCTCCTCCTCCGCCTCCTCCTCCACCCCCACCCCCGCCGCCACCCCCCCACCCCCGCCGGCGAATTTCGATACCGTTGAATTCCGCAATCAGTACGGGCTGGGCCTGATCAACGCGATCAGCGCCTACGAGGCGGGGGCAACCGGGCTGGGAATCCTCGTCGCGGTCGTCGACACCGGCGTCGAGCTGGCCGACAGCGAATTCGACGGCACGGGTACCGGCGCGAACCAGATTCATCCCGCAAGTACCGACATCGTCTCCAACCGCACCGCGAACGATGTGGACGGTCACGGTACGGGCGTGGCGGGAGTCATCGCCGCCAAGAAGGACGACGTCGTGATGCACGGCGTCGCATTCCAGTCGACGATCCTCGCGATCCGCGCGGATTCGGTGGGCAGCTGCGAAGCCGATGGCGGGGAGGGATGCACCTTCTCCGACAGCGCGACCGCCGCGGCGATCGATCACGCGGTCGCCAACGGGGCCCGGATCATCAATCTCTCGCTCGGCCGGGACGCCGAACTCGGCGACGACGCTTCGCGCACCTTCGCCGCCATGCGCCGCGCCGCCGATGCGGGCGTGCTCTTGGTCGTGGCCGCAGGAAACCAGGACGAGGAGGAGACCGAACCCGATGCCTCTCCGGGCTTTCCGGCCACTTTCGTCAACGACCTCGAGGCGGACGGGTTTGCGGTCGCTGTCGGTTCGGTCGGCTCGGCCAAGGAGATTTCGAGCTTCTCCAACCGGGCCCAGGGCGCGGAGAATTTCTATCTCGTCGCCCCGGGCGAGCAAATCGTCGCGCCGGGCGTCGGGCCGGACTATTTCCGGTTCTCCGGAACCTCCTTTGCCGCGCCGCATGTGGCGGGCGCGCTGGCCCTGATGCTGCAGGCCTTTCCGAATCTCGCCGGCAACACCGCCCTGCAGATCCTGTTCGACACGGCCGAGGACCTTGGCGACCCGGGCGCGGATTCGACTTACGGGCGGGGCCTCATAGACCTCGCCGAGGCGTTCAAGCCGCAGGGCACGACGACGACGGCGCTGTTCGGAGCCGAGAGGGTGCCGGTGGCGCTGGTCCTGTCCGAACCGGGCGGGGCCTTCGGCGACTGGGTGTTCGATTCCGGCCTGTTCGACGGCGCAGTGATGCGCGACCGCTACGACCGGGCCTATCGCTTCGAGGCCGGCGAGGCGCCGGGCGATGGCGGGCGCAATGCGCTGTCCGCCTTCGAGACAGCCGCGCAATCGAGCCTGAACCGCGTCTCGGTGACCCGCGCCGGGTCGACCGAGGTCACGTTGCGCCACGGTCAGGACCGGGTGCAGGCGCTGACCAACCTGCCCGAGGAACTCTACCAGGGCGACATGGGCGTCTCGCTGAGATTCATCGCCGGGGATCTGACGCTCGAAGCGGGACGCGGCTTCGCTTCTCCGTCTCCGGTCGCCGGGGCGGGCGGTTCGGTGCTCTCGCACACCCATTTCAGCGGCGCGGTCGCCAATCTCTCGGCCCAGCGCGACTGGGCCTCGGTACGATACGATCTCGACCCTGTGACCCTCTCGGTGCGCACCGCCGGCTCGCAGGGCGATGCGTTCAGTGCGGCCGCGCTGACCGTCGACTTTGCCGGCCAGCAGCTCGGCATCGAGATCGGGAACGGGCGCGAGGACGGGCGCGCCCTGGGCAGTCATCTCGCGGGCCGCTTCGGTGCGCCGGACGAGTCCTCCAGCGACTTCACGGCCGCGCTGTGGTCCGGTCCGCTCGCCTTCGGCTGGCGCGGAGCGGCGCGCTACGAGCACGTCGAGGCACGGCTCGGCATGCCCGGATTCCTCACGATCGAGGAGGAGGTGAGGGCGAGCGCCTGGAGCGTGGGGGTTGACCGTCCGGTCGGCCCGGGCCGGCTCGGATTCACGCTCTCCCAGCCCCTGCGCGTCGAGGCCGGAGCGGTCAGCGCGCGAGTCCCGGTCGAGGTCGATCGCAGGAATCGCACCCGCTACGAGCGGCGTCTGGCCGCACTATCGCCTTCCGGCCGGGAATTGTCGCTGGAAAGCGCCTACAGCTTCGCGCTCGGCGAGCGCACGCGTGCCTCGCTCGCGGCGCGATACACGACCGATCCCGGCCACGTCGCGGGCAGCGACGATGCGGTCTCGGTCTGGTTCGGTCTTCGAACCGGCTGGTGATCAGGAGCGGCGCCGCAATTCCCTTGCTTTCTGCACTGCGATCGTGAAGCTTTTCGCAGTGCAGCAAAGCCCCGGGTGAGTCCATGCCTTCGACGCCGAACTTCAAAGCCCTGCTCGTGGAGAACGTTCACGAGGACGCCGACGGCGCGCTGCAGGCGCACGGGCCCGTGGAAATCGTGCGCAGGTCCGGCTCGCCCGACGCGAAGGCCCTGCGCGAGGAGGTGACGGGATACGACGTGCTCGGCATTCGATCGCGCACGCAGCTGGACGCCGCGTTCTTCGAGGCGGCCGACAGGCTGAAGGCGGTGGGCTGCTTCTGCATCGGGACCAACCAGGTCGATCTGGAGGCCGCCTCGCGCCGGGCGATCCCGGTGTTCAACGCCCCCTTCGCCAATACCCGCTCGGTCGCCGAGCTCACCATGGCCAGCATCGTCATGTTGATGCGCCGCATACCGGAGAAGATGTTCGCGATCCGCGAGGGCGAGTGGCTGAAGACCGCGAACGGCGCGCACGAGGTGCGCAAGAAGAAGCTCGGCATCGTCGGCTACGGCAATATCGGCGCCCAGCTCTCCGTGATCGCCTCCGCGCTCGGCATGCACGTGTATTACTACGACATCGAGCCCAAGCTCGCGCACGGCAATGCGCGGCCGGTGGACAGCCTGGAGACGCTGCTGCAGACCTGCGACGTCGTCACCCTGCACGTCCCCTCCACACCGCGCACCAAGGGGATGATGACCAGGGAGCGCATCCGCGCGATGGCGCCGGGCAGCTTCCTCATCAACCAGGCGCGCGGCGATCTGGTCGACATCGACGCGCTCGCCGAGGCGCTGCGGGACGGCCATATCGCGGGCGCGGCGGTGGACGTCTTCCCCGTGGAGCCCAAGAGCAAGGAGGAGCGCTTCGAGAGCCCGCTTCAGGCTTTCGACAACGTCATCCTGACGCCCCATATCGGCGGCTCGACGCTGGAGGCCCAGGCCGCGATCGGCTCGGACACCGGCTCCAAGCTCGCCAAGTTCCTGTTCGAGGGGGCGACCCTGCATGCGGTCAACTTCCCCCAGGTCGAACCCGGCCCGGTGCGCGAGGGGCGCACGCGCCTGCTGGTGCCCCATCTCAACCAGCCCGGCTTCCTGCGCCGGCTCAACGACGCTGCCGAGCGCGCCGGGGCGAACGTCGCGGCGCAATACCTGCAGACCGAGGGCGAACTCGGCTATGCGATCGCCGACCTGGAGGGCGATCTGCCGAATGACTTCCAGCAGCGGATCGAGACGCTCGACGGCACGATCTGGGCGCGCCTGATCAGGGGCTCGGCCGGCGGCGCCTAGGACGCGTCCGCCTCGCGCAGTGCGGCGAGGATCTGCTCGACCGCCCGGGAGATGAGCTTGCGCTCGCCTTCGGCCATGACGCGAATGACCGGCTCGGTTCCCGATTTGCGTACCAGGAGCCGCCCCCGGGTGCCGAGTTCGGCTTCCGCCTCGCCGATCGCGGCCTTCACCCGATCGCTGTCCAGCGGCTGGCTGCCCTCGCTGTAGCGGTAGTTCTTCAGGATCTGCGGCGCCGGCTCGAACACGCGCAGGAGTTCGCTCGCCTTCTTGCCGGACTCCACGAGCAGGGCGAGAACCTGCAGGGCCGCGATCAGCCCGTCGCCCGTCGTGGCATAGTCGGTGAGCACGATGTGGCCGGACTGTTCGCCGCCGAGATTGGCCCCGGTCTCGCGCATGCGCTCGACCACGTAGCGGTCGCCGACCTGGGTGCGGTCGAGTTTCAGCCCCTCCTTCTCCAGGAAGCGCTCGAGGCCGAGATTGGACATCTGGGTGGTCACCACCGTGTCGGTGGCGAGCAGCCCCGCCCGTTTCCAGGCGCGCGCGATCAGCGCGATCAGCTGGTCGCCGTCGATGATGTGGCCCGTCTCGTCGCAGACGATCAGCCGGTCCGCGTCCCCGTCGAGCGCCAGCCCGATATCGGCCCGGTAGCGCAGCACGTTCTCGGCGAGCCCCTGGGGCGAGACCGCGCCGCAGTCCTCGTTGATGTTGAAGCCGTTGGGCTTGTTGTTGATCGGGATGAGGTCCGCGCCGAGCTCCCACAGCACGTTCGGGGCGACCTTGTAGGCTGCACCGTTTGCCGAATCCACGACGATCCTGAGCCCGGACAGGCGCATCTGGCGCGGGAAGGTCGCCTTGACGATCTCGGTATAGCGCGCCTGGCAGTCGTCCACCCGCTGGGCACGGCCGAGATCGGCCGGCTCGGCGAGCGCCTCGTTCATGTCCCCGTCCATGTAGGACTCGATCTCCAGCTCGGCGGCGTCCGACAGCTTGAACCCGTCCGGGCCGAACAGCTTGATGCCGTTGTCCTCGTACGGGTTGTGGGAGGCGGTGATCATCACGCCCATGTCGGCGCGCAGCGAGCGGGTCAGGGTGGCCACGCCCGGCGTCGGCAGCGGGCCGAACTGGAACACGTCCATGCCTGCGCTGGTGAAGCCGGAAACGAGCGCGCTCTCGATCATGTAGCCGGACAGGCGCGTGTCCTTGCCGATCACGACCGAGTGGCGCCGGCTCGCATCGCGCCGGAAATAGCGCGCCGCGGCCATGCCGAGCCGAAGGGCGGTCTCCGCCGTCATCGGGAAGCGGTTGGTCGTGCCGCGCACGCCGTCGGTGCCGAAATAGCGCTTGATCATGTCCGTGTGGCTCTTCCCTGTCACATGAACGGCGTCAAAGCAGCCCGGACTTGCCGGTCTTTTTCCAGTCGGACAGGAAGGCGGCAAGCCCCGTCTCGGTCAGCGGATGCGCCGCCAGCTGGTCGAACACCTTCGCCGGCAGCGTCGCCGCATCGCAGCCGGCGAGCGCGGCCGCCTCGACATGGGCCGGCGAGCGCAGCGAGGCGGCGAGGATCTGCGTGGTGAAGCCGTGGGTGTCGTAGACCTCGCGGATGCGTTCGAGAAGTCCGATCCCGTCCCCGCCGGCATCCTCGATCCGGCCGACGAAGGGCGAGATGAAGCTCGCGCCCGCCTTGGCGGCGAGCAGGGCCTGGTTCAGCGAGAAGCACAGGGTGACGTTCGTCGGGATGCCCTCGCGCGCGAAGACCGCGCAGGTCTTCAGCCCGGCTTGGGTCAGCGGCAGCTTGACCACCACATTGTCCGCGATCGCGCGCAGACGGCGGCCTTCCTCCAGCATGCCCTCATGCCCGGTCGCGACCACTTCGGCGGAGACGGGGCCTTCGACCGCATCGCAGATCTCGGCGATCCGCTCCATGATGTCGGCTCCGGACTTGGCAATCAGGGAGGGATTGGTCGTGACCCCGTCGACGAGCCCTGCGCCGGCGCGCTCGCGGATCTCGGAGATGTCGGCGGTGTCGAGAAAGAGAAGCATGGCGGTCTCCGGCAGATGCTAGGAACGGGTGTAGCCAGCTCCTAGCGCCCTGTCGAGAACAGGACCTCGCGCACGGTGCGCGCGAGGATGACCGCATCGCGCCAGAGCGACCAGTTGCGGGCGTACCAGTCGTCGAGCCGGGCGCGCTCCTCGAAGCTCGTCGAGTTGCGCCCGTTCACCTGCCACATGCCGGTCAGGCCGGGGCGCATGCGCACATAGGATTCCAGGCGCGCGCCATAGGCCTGCTTCTGCTCGACCGTCATCGGGCGCGGGCCGACCAGGCTCATCTCGCCCTTCAGCACGTTGATGAGCTGGGGCAGCTCGTCGAGGCTGGTCCGGCGCAGGAAGCGGCCGACCGGCGTGATGCGCGGATCCTCGGCGAGCTTCTGATAGGTCTCCCATTCGGCGGCCCTCTCGGGATCGTTCGCGAGAATGCGCGCCAGGCGCGCCTCGGCATCGGTCACCATGGTGCGGAATTTCAGGCACTCGAAGGTCTCGCCGCCGCGCCCGACGCGGGTCTGGCAGAACAGGGCGGGGCCGCCATCGCGCCGGATCAGCCAGGAAAACAGCGCGAACAGCGGCGACAACACGATCAGCGCGGCGCTGGAGGCGGCGACGTCGAAGACGCGCTTGAAACGCCGGGCCAGCGGGCGGTCGAGACTGTCGCCGATCTGGAAGACGAAGCCTTCGGTCGGGGGATAGTCGAGGATGTCAACATTCTGCGTCGGCGCAGGCCCCATGCAGGGCTGGTAGTAGAACGCCCAGCCGCGCGCCCCGAGCCGGGCCACGATGCGGTTGGCGACCTTCTGGGTTTCCTCGTCGGGGGCGAGGAAGAGCGTGCGCCCGGCCAGCGCATCGAGCCGGGCGGCGAGCGCGTCGTCGTCGAGCGCGGCAAAGCTCGACAGGTCGAGGCTCTGCACCACCTTCAGGCCGTGATCGTCATTGCGTGCCAGGACGTGCGCCCGGTCTCCGGCGATCGAGGGTGCGCTCAGGAGCGTGACCGGCTCGTGCCATTCGCGCGCGGCGCGCAGCATCGAGCGGGTGAACCAGCGCAGCGCCAGCACGAAGACCGGTGCGCAGAGCCAGAAGGTATAGGTCGCCGCGCTCAGGCGCGTCTCGTCCATGGTGACATGGACCGTCGAGGCGGCGAGGAAGGCGAGCAGGCTGCCCATCAGAACCGGACGCAGCATGTTGGCGAGCGCGTGGCGGGCGCGGTAGTGGCCGCGCGAGCGGAACCACAGCAGGAGCGCGGCGCACAGCGCGGCGCTGACCGAGAGGTGGGAGCGCAGCCCCGCCCCGTCGCCCACCTGAAGGGCGACGCCGACGGAGACAATCGCAGCCAGACTCAGCGCGAGCAGATCGGCGAACAGGAAGCTGCGGAGCACGTTACGCGCCGCGCCGCGCCGCGGCCGTGCGGCGGAAACCCCCGAAACTGCACCGATCTGGGTCATCTGCGCCCTCCTGGCCTGAGTGGACCGCCGAAACGGTCCCGGTCAGCGGGAGCGACGCAAGTCTCCTGCCAGCTTTGCCCTTGACCCGATCAGCGCGCCGGCGATGGCGAGCGAGAGGGCGCCATGGTGCCATTCCTGCCAGACGCCGACGCCGAGCATGACCGAGATCAGCCACACGCCGGCGACATAGACGACCATCATCGCGAGATCGCGTTCGACCGTGCGCCGCGCGATCCAGACCGCAGCGCTCCACAGCGTGAAGGCCCAGAGCAGGGCGCCGACGAAACCGGTCTGGAGCCAGATCGTCAGGCCGGCATTGTGTGCGTGCAGCGGCAGCAGATCGATCTCCATCCCGCGCAGCATCACCGTCTCCTCGATCGCACGGGCCGCGTCGAGCCCGTGCCCGGTGAGGGGGCGCTCGGCGATCCGGGTCATCGCGTGATCCCAGATCTCGATCCGCCAGGCCCAGCTGATCGGCAGGGAAGCGATCAAACTCTCCGGCAGGACCGAGAGCGCGATGCGGAACAGGAAGGGCGCGAGAACGAGGACGAGCGACGTGGCGACGAGCAGCCCGGGAAGGGTGCGCTGCGGGAAGCGCCAGGCGAGCGCGGCGAGCGCCAGACCGCCCGCGAGCGCGACGATATTGGCCTCCACCGAGAAGCCGGCCGCGACGAAGACCGAGAGGAGAAGAAGGACGAGCGCGCCGGTGCGCGCGGCGCGATGCCCGCTGCGCCACAGCAGGAGCGCAGCGGGGCCGGCCAGCATCAGCGCCGGCACGGCACCGCGCGAGAGCATGCGGTGCGACAGATCGAGAATGGCCCCGTGGTCGGGGGCGTAGCCTTCCACGTCGAGCTTGTAGCTCAGCGTCACCGGCGCCTGGAGCAGGGCCTCGATCGTCAAAAAGAGAAGGCTCGAGGCCGCGGCGAAGATGACGAAAGGGCGTACCCTCGCCCGGTCGGTCTCGTCGAGCTGGCCGGCGAAGAAGGGCAGGGCGATGAAGAGCGGGGTGAGCAGCGCGAGCTTGAGCGCCTGGTCGGGCCGGTCGTAGGGCGACCAGGCGAAGCTCAGGCATGTCCAGGCGATCGCGAGCGCGGCGAGGATCAGCGCCAGGGGCGGACGGGCGAGTGCGCGCACGAGCGCGCGCGGCGTCACCGCGACGAGCGCCGCCACACCGCTCAGCGCGGCGAGCGCCAGCCCGCCCGCGGCGCTGAAGAAGGCGGCGAGCACCAGGCTCGTGCGGAAGGTGGCGACCAGCCGCGCCCTCATCCGACCGCCACCGCCTCGCTGAACGCTTCCGGTGCGGCGTTCCAGAGCTTGAGCCGGGTAGCGCCCGGCACGATCTCGGCCGCGCACATATGGCCGGTCTTCACCTTCGCGTCCTGCGGCAGGGCATTCTCACCGGCCAGCCTTTCGTGGAAATAGCGCAGGATTCCGTTCGAGGTGAGGATGAGCACGGCCTGGTCCGCGGAAAGGTCGCGCGTCACCGAGGCGAGCACGGATTTGACGTTCGCCCGGATCGTGTTGGGCGAGGGCGACCATCCCGCCCCCTCGGGCGGGACCGAGCGTTCGCGCCAGGCCTCGATCGCGCCCTCGCCCCATTGTTCGGCGATCTCCGCATCGCTCCTGCCGCCCCAGACACCGTAATCGATCTCGGTGAGGCGCTCGTCGATCTCCACCTCGCCGGTGAAGCCGCATTTCTCGGCCGCCAGGCGGGCGCCGTGGCGGGTGCGCTTCAGCGGGCCGGCCAGGATGCGGTCGAGCACGATGCCTGCATCGCGGATCGCCCGGCCGATCTCGCGCGACTGTTCCAGGCCCTTTTCCACGAGCGGAAGGTCCTCCTTCGCGCCGACCCAGACCGGGGTGTCCTCGGGACCGAACGTGTTGCCGTGGCGGGCGAGGATGAGGAGCATGTCAGACGATCTCCCCTTCCCGGGCGATGATCTCGGCGGCGATCTCGGCATCGCGCGGGGAATCCACGCTCCAGGGCGTGCGGCCGCGATAGTCGGTCAGCACGATACGGATCGGGATACCGTTTTCCAGCGCGCGCAACTGTTCCAGGCTCTCGGCCTTCTCCAGGGGCGAAGGCTCGAGCGCGACGAGGCGTTCCAGGGTGGAGAAGCGGTAGGCGTAGAGCCCGATATGCTTGTAGGTTGGCGTGCCGGCCTCGGGATGGCGCTGGAAGGGAATGATCGCCTTGGAGAAGTACAAGGCCTTGAAGTCGCGGTTGAAAACGACCGTCGTGCCTCCCACCTCTCCGCTGCGCTTGGCCGCCGTCATCCTGTCCAGCGCCTCGCCGGCGAGTTCCACCGCCGGGGTCGCCATTTCGAGGCCGGGCTCGGCCTTCATGGCGCTTGCGACCGCCTCGATCACCCAGGGCGGTGTCAGTGGCGCGTCGCCCTGCAGGTTGAGGAGCACGTCGTCGGCCTTCGCGAAGGACTTCGCGGCGTCGAACACGCGCTCGGTGCCGTTGCGGCAGGCCGGATCGGTCATCACCGCCTCGCCGCCGAAGCCCGCGACGGCTTCCGCGATGCGCGCGTCGTCGGTCGCGACGATGACGCGGTCGACGCTCGGCGCGGCTTCGGCCAGGCGCCGGACGCGCTCGACCATGGGCACGCCGGCGATCTCGTGCAGCGGCTTTCCCGGAAAGCGCGAGGAGCCGTAGCGGGCGGGGATGATGGCTGTGACGGTCATGGAAGCGGGCCGCTGGCGGAGGGGGTGAAACGCGCCTCCTTCTCTGGCACGCTCCGGGCCGTCACGGAAGAGCGCTGCAGTCTTTGCGCGCACACCGCGATGGGATAGAAGGCGCCTTCCGGCGCGCCGGGCGCGCATTGTGTGTTGCGTTCGCTCGAGTTGAGTTCACAGGAGGCAAACCATGGCCGGCCATTCGAAATGGGCCAATATCCAGCACCGCAAGGGCCGTCAGGACAAGGCTCGCGGCAAGCTGTTCTCCAAGCTGTCGAAGGAGATCACGATCGCCTCGAAGATCGGCGGCCCCGATCCGGCCATGAACCCGCGCCTGCGCCTGGCGATCGCCAATGCCAAGGGCCAGTCCATGCCCAAGGACAATATCGAGCGCGCGATCAAGAAGGGCCAGGGTGGCGATGTCGAGGAATACTTCGAGATCCGCTACGAGGGCTTCGGCCCCGGCGGCGTCGGCGTGATCGTGGAGGCCTCCACCGACAACAAGAACCGCGCCGCCTCCGAGGTGCGCGCGGCCTTCTCCAAGAATGGCGGCAATCTCGGCGAGACCGGCTCGGTCTCCTTCATGTTCGACCAGGTCGGCGAGATTCGCTTCCCGCTCTCGGTCGCCGACGAGGAAGCCATGCTCGAGGCCGCCATCGAGGCGGGTGCCGAGGATGTGGTCCAGGAAGAGGGCGACGAGGACGAGGGCGAGGAAGGCGAGCACGTCGTCTACTGCGCGCGCGACGATCTCGCCGCGGTCGCCGAGACGCTGGAGGAGCGGTTCGGCGAGGCCAAGTCGGTGAAGATCGTCTGGAAGCCGCAGAACCTCACCCCGGTCGACGGGGAAAAGGTGGCCACGCTCATGAAGCTGATGGAAGCGCTCGACGATCTCGACGACGTGCAGAACGTCTACGCCAATTTCGAGATTTCCGACGAGGACATGGCGGCGCTCGCCTCCTGACCTGAAGACGCGGGGGAGCGTCCGATATGCTGATCGCCGTGGACGGGCCGCTGGCTTCGGGCAAGGGCACCATCGCCCGGGCGCTCGCCGCCCACTTCTCCCTGCCGCACATGGATACCGGCACGCTCTACCGCGCGGTCGCGGTCGAGATGCTCGAGGCCGGCGAGAATCCGCGCGACGCCGAGGCGGCCGAGGCGCGTGCGCGCGCGCTCGACCCCTCCGCCATCGACGAGAAGAAGATCCGCACCGCCGGCGCGGGCGTGGCGGCCTCCATCGTCTCGGCCCATCCCGGCGTGCGCCGCGCGCTCCTGAAGCTGCAGCAGGACTTCGCCCGCCAGCCGGGCGGGGCCGTGATGGACGGGCGCGATATCGGCACGGTCATCGCGCCGGAGGCCGAGGTGAAGCTCTACGTCACCGCCAGCGAGGAGGCGCGCGCCTGGCGCCGCCAGGCCGAGCTCGTCAATCGCGGCGAGATGATCGAGTTCGACCAGGTCCTCGCCCAGCTCAAGGAGCGCGATGCGCGCGATGCCGCCCGCTCCGCCGCGCCGCTGACCCGGGCGCCCGACGCGGTCGAGCTCGACACCACCGAGATGACGATCGACGAGGCGGTCAGAGCCGCGATCGCGATCGTGGACGAGCGGAGGGCGCGCTGAAGGCGCAGATCCCCTCCCGCCTCGGCTTCGGCGTGTCCGGCGCGCACGGCACGCCCCTCCTCCCGAGGCGCGCCACGCTGTCCCTCCTGAAAGACGCCTTCGAACGCGGCATCCGCGTGTTCGACACCGCCCCGGCCTACGGGGCCGGAGAGGCGGAGACGCGCCTCGGCCTCGCCCTGCGCGATCTGCCGCGCGAGGAGGTCTTCGTCTGCACCAAGGCCGGACTGGCGAGCGCGGGCCTGTCGCGGCGGGTGCGCGACTTCACGCCCGAAGGCCTCGAAGCCTCGCTGCGCGCCAGCCTGAAACGGCTCGGCGTCGAGGGGCTCGATGCGCTCTTCCTGCACGGCGCCGGGCCGGACGAGCTCACCGATGCGCTGTTCTCCCGTCTCGACACGCTGAAATCGGCCGGCGCCTTCGCCCTGCTCGGCGCGGCGGGACGCGGGGGCGAACTCGACGCCGCGCTGGACACAGGCCGCTTCCAGCTCCTGATGCAGCCGGTCCATCCCTTCCTCGCGCCTGACGCCGAGGCGCGCCTTCTGCGGGCGCACGCGGCCGGCGTCGAGGTCTTCGCCATCGAGACTGCCGGGTCGGGAAGCCCGCCCGTGCGCCTGCCGCGAAAGCCCGCCGATCTCTATCCGCTCGCACGCGCCTTGGCGCAGCCGCTGCGCGGTGAGACACGCCGCGTCGGCGCGGTCGAGGGGCTCCAGGCGGCGCTGGCGCGGCGCGAAGTCGGTGTCGCGCTCACGACCACGACCCGGCCCGAACACCTCGCGGCAAATGCGGCGCTTTCGCCCTGAGCCGGCCGGAATGCCCGTTGGCGGAACGGGCGGGCCCGGCTAAAGCTTGGGTCTGAAGAAGCCCGCTCGAGGATGACCATGGCCGATCTGGACCCGCTCGCCCCGCACGCCGAACGCCTGTCGAAGGCCGATCTCTCCGGCCTCGTCGGCCGCGACGAGGCCCGCGACCAGGCCCTCCTCCTGTCCGCGGCCGGACTCACCCTCGATGCGCGCAAGCAGCGTCTCGATGCCGAGGCCTGGCAGGCCCTCCTCGACCTCCTGCGCCAGAGCGATTTCGAGGCGCGCCGGCAGAAGCTCTTCGCCGGCGAGGTGGTCAACGAGACCGAGGACCGCCCCGCCCTGCACACCGCGTTGCGCAATCCCGATCGCCTGAAGGACGCCGGGACGGCAGAGCGCATCCGCCAGGCGCGGCGCGCGACGGCAAACTTCGCGATGCGCGCCGGGGAGGGTGAGTTCCTGTCGGGTCACCCCCTCAAGCGCGTCGTCAATATCGGCATCGGCGGTTCCGATCTCGGGCCCCGCTTCGTCTACGACGCGCTGAAGGCCTGGCGCCGGGACGGGGTGGAGGCGCGCTTCGTCTCCAATCTCGACCCGGCCGATCTCGAGGACGCGCTGGAGGGCGCCGAGCCGGAGACCACGCTGTTCTGCGTCACCTCGAAGAGCTTCACGACGCAGGAAACCCTGATGAATGCCCAGGCCGCGCGCGCCTGGCTCGTATCGAAGCTCGGCGAGACCGGGGTCTCCGGGCGCTTCGCCGCCGCGACCGCCGCGCCGCACAAGGCGCGCGAGTTCGGCATCGAACCGTCCCAGATCTTCCCCTTCGAGGAGGGCGTGGGCGGGCGCTATTCGCTGTGGTCGGCGGCCGGCCTCGTGCTGGAGATCGTCTTCGGGCCGGAAGTGTTCGAGGCGATGCACACCGGCGCGCGCGAGATGGACGACCATTTCCTCGACGCGCCGCTGGAGCGGAACCTTCCCGTCGCCAAGGCGCTGATCGACGTCTGGAACCGGGCCGGGCTGAGGAAGCTTTCGCGCTGCGTCGCGGCCTATTCCTCCAGGCTGGAACGCCTGCCCTTCTATCTCCAGCAGCTGGAGATGGAGAGCCTGGGCAAGTCGGTGACGCGCGAGGGCGAGACGCTCGGGGCGCATACGGCCGGACAGCTCGTCTGGGGCGGTCGCGGCAGCGACGTGCAGCACTCCTTCTTCCAGTGGCTGCACCAGGCCCCCGCCGACGCCCCGGTCGACTTCATCGCGTTGAAATCGCTCGCGACCAGCAGGGACGAGCGCGCGAAGGCACTGACCGCGAACCTGCTCGCCCAGGGCGCGGCCCTGATGGCGGGCCGCAAGGGCGAGGGCGATCTCGCCGCCCACAAGGCCATGCCGGGCGGGCGGGTGAGTTCGACGCTTCTCATGGACGATCTCGCCCCCGGAGCGCTCGGCGCGCTGATCGCCCTGCACGAGCACAAGGTGTTCACCGAGGCGGTGCTCTATCGGCTCAACCCGTTCGACCAGTGGGGGGTGGAGCTGGGCAAGCAGCTTGCGCGCGACATCGCGACGGGCGATGTCAGCGCCTTCGATCCTGCCACCCGGGACCTGATCGCGCGGCTCGGCCTGTAAGCGGTCGCCGGACCCGGGCGAATCCCGCATACTCGCGCCGCCTGACCAGGAGGGCCCGCCCCATGTCCCATCCCCTCGATCTCGACACACTCCCCCCGATGGCGAACGCCATCCGGGCCCTGTCCATGGACGCGGTCCAGCGCGCCAATTCGGGCCATCCCGGCATGCCGATGGGCATGGCCGACGCGGCCACCGTGCTGTGGGCGCGCCATCTCAAGTTCGATCCGGCCGACGTCACCTGGCCCGACCGCGACCGCTTCGTGCTCTCGGCCGGCCACGGCTCGATGCTGATCTACTCGCTCCTGCATCTCGTGGGCGTCGAGGCCGTGACGCTCGAGGAGCTGAAGAATTTCCGCCAGCTCGGCTCCAAGACCGCCGGCCACCCCGAATACGGCCATTGCCCGGGCGTGGAGACCACGACCGGCCCGCTCGGCCAGGGCATCTCCACCGCCGTCGGCATGGCGCTCGCCGAGCGGCTCCTGAACGCGCGATTCGGCGACGATCTCGTCGATCACCGCACCTGGGTGATCGCCTCCGACGGCGATTTGCAGGAAGGCATCAGCCACGAGGCGATCTCGCTTGCCGGGCATCTCAAGCTCAGCAAGCTCATCGTGCTCTGGGACGACAACGAGATCTCGATCGACGGCGACACGAACCTGTCGGACTCCGTCGATCACCGCGCCCGCTTCGAGGCGGCGGGCTGGAAGGTGCTCGACTGCGACGGCCACGACATGAAGGCCATCGACAAGGCGCTGGACGCCGCCAAGACCTCCGACCGCCCGGTTATGATCGATGTGCGCACCGTGATCGGCTACGGCGCGCCCAACAAGCAGGGCACGGCCGCGACGCATGGCGCGCCCCTGGGCGCGGACGAGATCGCCGCGGCCCGCGAGGCGCTCGGCTGGGAGCACGGCCCGTTCGAGATTCCCGATGACATTCTCGCGCGCTGGCGCTCGGTCGGAGACCTCAGTGCGCAGGAGCGCAAGCGCTGGCAGGATCGTCTCGAGGCCTGCGGAAGCAAGGGCGCGTTCGAGGCCCAGCTCTCGCTAACCCCGCCGCCCGCCGCGCTCGACGCGCTACGCGCCTACACCGCCAGGATCGCGGCGGAAAAGCCCGCGCTGGCGAGCCGAGCCGCCTCGGGCAACACGCTCAACGCCATCGCCGAGGCCTTCCCGGGCCTCGTCGGCGGTTCGGCCGACCTGACGGGTTCGAACCTGACGAAGGCGAAGTCCCAGGGCGTCGTCACCGCAGACGATTTCTCCGGCAGCTACATCCATTACGGCATTCGCGAGCACGCCATGGCCGCGGCGATGAACGGGATGAGCCTGCACGGCGGGATCCGGCCCTATGGCGGGACCTTCCTCATCTTCTCGGACTATTGCCGCCCGGCGGTGCGTCTGTCCGCGCTGATGAACCAGCCGGTGATCTATGTCTTTACCCACGATTCCATCGGCCTGGGCGAAGACGGCCCGACCCACCAGCCGGTCGAGCATCTCTCCGCCCTGCGCGCCATGCCCAACGTGCAGACATTCCGGCCCTGCGACGCGCTGGAAACCGCCGAGGCCTGGGCCTGCGCGCTCGAACGCACCGACGGGCCGACGACGCTCGCCCTGTCGCGCCAGAAGCTGCCGCATCTGAGAGAAGACGACGGCTCGGCCAACCTGTCGGCCCGCGGCGCCTACGTGCTGCGCGAGGCCGAGGGCGGCAAGCCGCAGATCGTGCTGATCGCGACGGGTTCGGAGGTCGAGCTGGCGGTGAAGGCGCAGGAGATGCTGGCGGAAAAGGGCGTGCGCGCCCGCGTCGTGTCCGCGCCGTGCCTGGAGCGCTTCCTCGCCGAGGATCGGGACTATCGCGAAAGCGTCGTGCCGGCCGGCCTTCCCAAGGTGGCCGTCGAGGCCGCCGCGCGCTGGGGCTGGGACGGCCTCATCGGCATCGAGGGCGGTTTCGTCGGCATGGACGGCTTCGGCGCCTCGGCTCCGGCCGAGGAGCTCTACGCCCATTTTGCCATCACCGCCGAGCGGGTCGCCGAGGAGGCGCTGAAGCGGGTCTAGTTGCCTGCTTCGCCCGTCATCCGCGCACCCACCGCATGGACCACGAGCGGGCCGCCGGAGAGCGGCGCGATGCCGATATAGTCCCCGCTGCCGGCCTCGATGGCGGGCACGTCGAAGGTGAAGGTGAAGGCTTGCGGCGTCTCGCCCGCCTCGAAGCGGTGCCAGCCGGAATCCCCGTCGTCGTTCGTCGAGTAGGCGAGGGCGAATTCGCTCGTCTGCGGCGCGCTCGCGACGAAAAAGACCTCGACGCTGTTGCCGGAGAGCACGGTCGCCGTGCCGGTCGGGATTTCCAGCGCCACCCCGCCGGTGAACCCGCTCGAGGCGGGCAGCTCGTCGAGCGTGCCGGTCAGGAGGTAGCCGCCGCCATCGGCCTCCCAGCCGAGCCCTTCGGGAATCCGCAGCGGGGTCTGTCCGGCCGCGAATGTGTAGTCGAGGAAGAACTCGGCATCCTCGTAGGCGGACAGGTCGGGATGGGTGTCGGCCGGCGCCGTCTCGCCGTTCGGGGCGGGGACCTCGGTGCCGGTCTCGGGCGTCTGCGGCTCCGGCGCGGCCCGCTCGCCGCAGGCGGCGAGCGAGACCAGGAGCAGGCTGGAGAGGGCGGAAACGGTCGGTCGCATGGGGCGAACTCCCTGTCTGCGAAGGTCTATTGCGCGCTCGGGCGAACGGCCAGCGCGGCGAGGTCGAAGGCCTGGCCGCCCTCGGGCGGCAGGATCACGATATGGTCGGGATCGGGGTCGGCCGCTTCGGGCACGGCGTAGGTGAAGACGGCCTTCTGCCAGTCCGTGGTCAGCACCATCTCCTGCCAGCCCGAATTCATGCCGGGGCCGGCGACCCAGGCGGCGCGGATCGCGGGACGCGCGCCCTCGCCGATCTCCCCGGCGGCGCGCACGACGAGGGTGACGATCACGGTCTGGCCGGCATAGGCGGTCGTGCGGTCCGCGCTCAGCCGGTAGGAGAGTCCCAGGCCCGGATTGGCGAGGACCGCGTCGGGATCGGCCGAGCCGGACACCCGCAGATGGCCGGGATCGGCCTCCTCGATGACGGCCACGCTGATGCCGGCGCCCGAGGACAGGTCGCCCTGGGCGCGATAGGTGGTCGGCGCGATGATGAGGTCTGGCTCGGCGAGATCGAAGCGCTCGGCGAGCGCGGAGGCCGCCGGCGACATCGCGCTCGCGCCCTGCCCGCCCGTCCGGTCGCCGCCCTGATAGCCGGCCTCCTCGCCCACGCGATCGGCCTGCTCGCTGCAGGCGCCAAGGGCAAGGGGAAGGCTCGCCAGGAGTGCGGGGGCAAGGCGTGTCATGGATCAGGTCTCCGCGTCGCGGCTCGCATCGGTGCGTCTCGGTCTTCGAACGCGCCCCCGGCGAGCGCTGTTCCGGGACCGGCCCGAGTGGAATGACGACTCGCAGGCCGCTTCGAGCCCCTCGACCGGACGCGGAACCGGGACCGCCTGCCGGCAAGACCGGATTCCGCTTGCGTCGGAACTCTCTCTCGCCTATCCGTGTAAGAATACGAATCGCATTCGGATTTTAGATGTCTACCGCCAAGCAGTCGCGCAGTCGCAAATCGGAGCAGCGGATTCTTGCCGCCGTGCGGCGCTTGCTGGTGAGTGGAGGTCTGGAAGGCATGACGGTCGCCGACATCGCTCGTGAAGCGGACGTGTCGGTGGGCGGTTTCTATGCCCGTTTTCCCAGCAAGGCTGCGGCGATTGTCCGTCTGTGCGACGAGAGTTTTCTCGACCGGTATGTGGAGCGGGCGGAAGCCCTTTTCCGTCTCGATCGCTGGCGGGGAGCGCACGCGGAACAGATTCTTCGCGCCTATCTCGAGTTGGCCGTCGAGACCTTTCGCGAAAACCGGATCTTGCTCGCCGAGGTGGCGCGCTGGAGCCGCGCCAGCTCCGATGAGCATTTCCGCCGCCGGGTTGCGGAGTTCGGCCGGCGTATCCATGCGATCATCCGACCGGTGCTGCTGCAGGCGAGAGGCATCAGCCATCCTGTCCCCGGGCGCGCGATCGATCTCGGAATGATCGGCGTGGCCGCGATCATCCGTGAGGTGATCCTGTTCGCAGACGAACGTCCTGACATCGATGTCGATGACGATGCTCTCGTGGATGAGATGCACGTCCTCTTCACCGGCTATCTCGCGGCCGGGTGAGATTTCCTGAACGGAGACTGGGTGATGAAGCCGAAGCTGATTTTCGTTTTGCTGGGCTGGTTGCTTGTGCTGTGCGCTCCCGCCCGCGCCGAAGCGCCGGAGTTGGCCCCGTGCGAGGCCGCCGGCGGTTCGTCCGCCCTTTGCGGCCTCTATCCGGTCTACGAAAACCGGGCGCAGCGGGTGGGACGGATGTTCGATCTCAATATCATGGTCCTGCCCGCCACCGAGGAGGCGACGAAGGCACCGGTCTTCTTCCTGACCGGCGGACCGGGCGAGGCGGCGACCGACGCCGGGGCTATGTTCCTCGGGGAGGACTGGAGCCTTGTTCGCCGCGAGCGCGACATCGTGCTGGTTGACCAGCGCGGGACGGGCCGCAGCAATCGGCTCGACTGTCCCGTGACGGAGCCGAATGCCGCCCTGCGCGCGCTCAACGTCTTCGAGATGCCCGACGGCTTCATCCATCGGTGTCTGGAGCAGCTCGCCGGGTCTGCCGATGTCCGGCACTACACGACGCCTGTGGCGATGGACGATCTGGACGAGGTTCGCGCCGCGCTCGGTTATGACCGCATCGTCCTCTACGGTGCTTCCTACGGAACGCGTGCGGCATTCGTCTACATGCGCCGCCACCCCCAAAGCGTGGAATCGGTCGTGCTCCGCGCGATCGCCCCGGTGAACATGCGTGCGGTGCTGCCGGCGGCGCGCCATGCCCAGAACGCCTTTGAGGGCCTGGTGCGGCGCTGCCGGGCCGAGGCCGAGTGCGCTGCCCGTCATGGCGATCTGGAGGCGGGACTGGACGAAGTTCTGGCGCGGCTGGAGCGCGAGCCGGCCGCGATAGAGACGCTTCACCCATTCACCGGCGAAGCCGTCACGATCGTGCTGACCCGGGACATCTTTGCCGGGGCCCTCGCCTGGTTCATGGCCGCGCCGCAGGGCCAGGACCTCGTCGCGCCCGTGATCGCCGCGGCGCGCACGGGCGACTACGCCCCGTTTCTCGGCGCGGCACTGCCCATCGCCGTCGGGGCGACCGCGAACTGGAGTCTCGGCATGGCGCTCACGGTGATCTGCAATGAGGACATGCGCTTCGTCGATCCGCGCGAAATCGAGGTCGCGACGGCCGGCAGCTTCATGGGCGGCCAGCGCGTCCGCAACGGGCTCGAAGCCTGTTCCACCTGGCCGGATGCCGGGATCGGTCTCGACTATCTCGAGCCGGTGCGCTCGGACCTGCCGGTCCTGATGATATCCGGCGAGTACGACCCGATCGACGGGCTGGACCTGGCGCTCGACGCGGAGCGCTATCTGACCGATGTCCGCCACATCATCATACCCGGCGGCACGCACCAGCCCCAGTTTCCAGGCTGTACCATGCGGGCGGTTCAAGACTTCCTCGGAGCCCCCGGCGAGGGTGTGGACGCCTGCCAACCCTGAGCTAGGCCCGGGCGGGCGTCACACCCGCTCGGCCACGCCGAAGGCGATCAGGCGCTCGATCGCCTCGATGCCGCGGTCCGGTCCGAGTGCGGCGAAGTCGTCCGCGCCGAGGACGTCGCCGGCGAGGAAGGCGTCCAGGGCCTGCTCGGCCGGCTTGTCGAACAGGATCTCCCCGCCCGGCGCCACCAGGGCAAGATGGCTCTCGTCGGCATCGGCGAGGCGCAGCTGGACGAGGGGGCGCCTGCGGATCCTGGTCTCCTGCGTCACCGGCCCGCCGGCGATCGCGCCCGCAAGGTCGGGCTGGCGGGTGCGCAGGAAGGTGTCGGCGAACAGGTCGGCGACCGCGTCGAGATCGGCGGTCTCGCGCGCGGCCTCGAGGGCTGCCTCGAACCGTTCGCGCAGCACCGAGCGGTCGAAATCGTCGCGGTGATGGCCCGGCGGCAGCGACCGGCGCAGCTCCGGCGCCTTCAGCGCGGCCTCCGAGACCGCCTCGAGCAGGAAGTCCGCCCAGGTCTTGACCAGTATCCCCGTGGTGATGTGCAGCGAGGGCGCGCCCGGTTCGCTGATCGCGTCGTGCATCATCCCGCGCGGCACGTAGAGCACGTCGCCCGGCTGCAGCACGAAATCCTCGCTGGGCTCGCCCGGGGCATACTGGCCCGGCGTGAAGCGCTCGCCGCGGAACGGCACGCCGGCCGGGCTGTCATAGAGCCGCCAGCGCTTGGTGCCCTCCACCTGGAGCACGAAGACGTCGTGGTTGTCGTAATGGGTCTCGAAACCCTGCGCGCTTGCCGGGGTGAGGTAGATGTTGGTCTGCACGTGGGCGGAGAAGATCGCTTCCAGCGAGCGGCAGTAGGCGGCCAGTGCTCGCACGCGGCGGTGAAGTTGCGGCAGGATGATGGTCGCGCCCTGCTGGAATAGACGCGCGATAGCGCCCCGGTCGGCCTGTCCCTCGCGCAGATAGTCGCCGGGGCCGACCTTCGGCGCGGACCGCGCGAGGCTGATCTCGCCTTCGTAGAAGGGTTGGCGCGCGATGAGATCGTCGATCGCCGCGATCGAGATCAGCCCGGTGAAATCGCGGCCCCGCGCCTGCACCCTCAGCGGTGCGCGCTCGTAAGTCCCGGCGAGGAATCCGGCCGGGTCGGCCGTGCACAGCAGCTCCGCGAGCGCGGACAGGTCGGCGCCGGAATGGGTTGGCGTCATGACCTAGCAGCGCCGTCCCTGGCCGATCGGGTCGGCATAGTTGCCGGTGTCGCTGTCGCTGCAGCTGCGCGGCCCGCGCCCGCCGCCCGGCGGGTCGGCATAGGCGCCGGTATCGCCGTCGGTATAGCCGGTTCCGCGGCAATGGCGGCCTTGGCCGGAGGGGTCGGCATAGGTCCCGCTGTCGGCATCGCTGCAGCCGCTGCCGGTATAGCCGCGCCCGCCGCCCGGCGGGTCGGCATAGGCACCGGTATCGCCGTCGGTATAGCCGGTTCCGCGGCAATGGCGGCCTTGGCCGGAGGGGTCGGCATAGGTACCGCTGTCGGCATCGCTGCAGCCGCTGCCGGTATAGCCGCGCCCGCCGCCCGGCGGGTCGGCATAGGCGCCGGTATCGCCGTCGGTATAGCCGGTTCCGCGGCAATGGCGGCCCTGACCGGCGGGGTCGGCATAGGTGCCGGTGTCCCCGTCGGTGCAGCTGCGCCCGCCATAGCCGGCGCCGCGTCCGTAGCCGGGCGCGTCGGCATAGGGTCCCGAATCGCTATCGGTATAGCCGGTATAGCCCGGCCCGGTGGTGGCGCATCCACCGAGGCCGAGCAAGGTCGCACCGCCCGCTACGCGGGCCAGAAATGATCGCCGTGACAGCGAGCGCTTCTTGCTCATCCTGTCCCCCCTTGGTTCGGCGTCCCTCGCGCGGATCGTCCGAATGCCATACATCGTACAGGGTTTTTTCGCGTGCGCCATCCCGCCGCGAGGAGAATCCGCTGCGCGTTTGGGTGAAGGCGAGGGCAGTCACGCCGGACGCGCCGCGCTATGCTCGCCCGCATGAGCCTTGCGATTCGCATTCTCGGGATCGATCCCGGCCTCAACGCCACCGGCTGGGGCGTCATCGAGCAGGCCGGCACCCGCCTGTCGGCCATCGCCTGGGGTGTCATCAAGGCGCCCGCGAAGGCGCCGATGGCCGAGCGCCTGCGCCACATCCACGACGCGGTCGAGGCGCTGATCGAGGCTCACGCTCCGGCCGAAGCCGCGGTGGAGGACCAGTTCGTTTCCGCCAATGCCGGCTCGGCGCTGAAGCTCGGCCAGGCCCGTGCGGCCGCGGTGCTCGCCCCGGCGCGAGCCGGGCTTCCCGTCGCCGAGTACGCGCCGCGCCTCGTGAAGAAGTCCGTGGTCGGCACCGGCGCGGCAGACAAGGGGCAGATCGCGGCGATGATCGCCGTCCTCCTGCCGGGGACGAAGGCCGAGGCCGATGCCGCCGACGCGCTCGCCATCGCCATCTGCCACGCCCATCACCGCAGCGCACGTGCGAGGCTGGCCTCATGATCGGCAAGCTGAAAGGCATCGTCGACGCGATCGGCGAGGACGAGCTGGTCCTCGACGTCGCCGGGGTCGGCTATCTCGTCACCGCCGGCGCGAGAACCCTTGCAAGGCTGGAGCCGGGTGGCGAGGCGGTGCTGCACATCGAGACCTATGTGCGCGAGGACGTGTTCCGGCTCTACGGCTTTCTCGACGACATGGAGCGGGCCTGGTTCGTCCGCCTGCAGAGCGTGCAGGGAGTCGGGGCCAAGCATGCGCTGGCGATGCTCGACGCCGTCCCGGCCGGCGAGATCGAGAACGCGGCCGCGCTCGGCGATGCCTCCACCTTCGAGCGGGCCAAGGGCGTGGGCAAGAAGCTCGCCCAGCGCATCGCGGCGGAGCTGAAGGACAAGGCCCCGCCCACCGGGCGCCAGCTCGCCGGCCGTAGCCTTGCCGCCGTGGTGGGCACCGGCAAGCCCGCTTCCGCGGCGCCGGCCGAACCCTCCGCCGGCGCGGCGCGCGAAGGCGCGGTTTCCGCGCTCGTCAATCTCGGCTATGGCGAGAGCGAGGCTCGTCAGGCCGCCGCCGCGGCCGCCCGCACGCTGGGCGCGGAGGCGAATGAGGCCGCCCTCATCCGCACCGCCCTGAAGGAGCTGGCGCGATGAGCGAGGAGGAGACCCGCATCGTCTCGCCCGACCCGGCTGCCGGCGACACGCGCGACAAGGCGCTGCGCCCGCTGAGCTTCGACGAGTTCGTCGGCCAGCCCGCCGCCATCGCCAACCTGAAGGTCTTCGTCGAGGCCGCCGCACGGCGCGGCGAGGCTCTAGACCATGTGCTCCTGTCCGGTCCGCCGGGCCTCGGCAAGACGACGCTCGCCCAGATCGTCGCGCGCGAACTCGGGGTGAATTTCCGTGCGACCTCCGGACCGGTCATCGCGCGGGCCGGCGATCTCGCGGCGATCCTGACCAATCTTGAAGAGCGCGACGTCCTGTTCATCGACGAGATCCACCGCCTGCTGCCGGCGGTGGAGGAGATCCTCTATCCGGCGATGGAGGATTTCTGCCTCGATCTCGTCATCGGGGAGGGGCCGAGCGCGCGCACCGTGCGCATCGACCTGCCGCCCTTCACCCTGGTCGGTGCGACGACGCGCGCGGGCCTGCTGGCAACCCCGCTGCGCGACCGGTTCGGCGTGCCGGTGCGGCTGGAATTCTACGACGAGGCCGAGTTGGCCAGCATCGTCACGCGCGGGGCCGGCAAGCTCGGGGCCGCCATGGACGAGGCGGGTGCGCGCGAGATCGCCCGCCGGGCCCGCGGCACGCCGCGCGTCGCCGGGCGCCTCCTGCGCCGGGTGCGCGATTTCGCGGACGCGGAGGGGGCGACGCTCATCGACCGCAAGGTCGCCGACCGGGCGCTCAAACGCCTGGAGGTCGACGAGATCGGCCTCGACAGCCTGGACCGGCGCTATCTGAAAATCCTCATCGAGGGCTTTGCCGGCGGGCCGGCCGGCGTGGAGACTTTGGCCGCGGCCTGCGCGGAGGCGCGCGATGCGCTCGAGGAGGTCGTCGAGCCCTTCCTCATCCAGCAGGGCTTCATCCAGCGCACCCCGCGCGGGCGCATCGCCGCCCCGCGCGCCTGGCGGCACATGGGCCTGGAACCGCCGCGCAGCGCGCCCGACCTGTTCTCCGAGTCCAAGTAGACATCGCGCCGCGCGATTCCCATATGCTGTCCAGTCAGGGCAGAGCCGGAAGCGCGTCAGGTCGCGGGAACGGTTGAAGGCGGCCGAGCGTTGCCTTCCGGGTTTGAAACCGGGAGCGCACCCATGCTGTTAGCCACCCTTGCCCGCCGGGTCGTCCGGGAAGGCCGTCTTACGCTCATCGATCACACGGGCCGCGAACATCGCATCGAGGGCGAGCGCGATGGTCCCCGGGCCACGCTGCGTTTCCATACGGCGAAGGCGGAGCGGGCGATGGTGCTCCAGCCCGAGCTTGCGCTCGGCGAGGGCTATATGGACGGCGTCATCACCCCGCAGGACTGCGACATCAGCGATGTCCTGCGCGTGCTGATGCGCAACATGAAGTATCTTGACGGAAACGGCTTCCACCACCGCTTCATGCAAGGCCTGCGGTTTCTCAAGCGCCGCTTCGACCAGCACAACCCGGTCGGAAAGGCGCGCGACAATGTCGCCCATCATTACGACCTGTCGAGCGAGCTCTACGCGCGCTTCCTCGATTCCGACCGCTTCTATTCCTGCGCCTACTTCCCGACCGGCAGGGAAACCCTTGAAGAGGCCCAGGCGGCCAAGGCGCGTCATCTCGCCGCGAAGCTGCGCCTGACGCCGAATGCGCGCGTGCTCGATATCGGTTGCGGCTGGGGGAGCCTGGCCATGCATCTCGTCCGGCTCGGCGCGCAGCGCGTGGACGGGGTCACGCTCTCCACCGAGCAGCACGCCTGGGCGAGCGCGTGGGCCAGGCGCGAGAAGCTGGAGCGCCAGGCCCGCTTCCACCTGCAGGACTATCGCGACGTGGAGAAGCGCTATGACCGCATCGTCTCGGTCGGCATGTTCGAGCATGTCGGGGTCGGCCATTACCGGGAGTATTTCGAGAAGGTCGCCGAGCTCCTGAAGGATGACGGCGTTGCCGTCATCCACTCGATCGGGCGCTCCGGCCCGCCGGGCACGACCAACCCCTGGCTCGCGAAGTACATCTTCCCCGGCGGCTACATCCCGGCCCTCTCCGAGGTCCTGCCGGTGATCGAGAAGACGGGGCTCAAGGTCACCGATGTGGAGGTCCTGCGCCTGCACTACGCCAAGACGCTCAATCACTGGCGGGCGCGCTTCCGGGCGCACTGGGACGAGATCGCCGAGCTCTACGACGAGCGCTTCTGCAGGATGTGGGACTTCTATCTCGCCGGCTCGGAGATGAGCTTCATCGAGGGCGAGATGATGGTGTTCCAGATCCAGCTGGCCAAGACCCATGCAGCCGTGCCGCTGACGCGCGACTACATCCACCGCTTCGAGAACGCTCATCCGCTGGAGCAGACGATGAGCGAGGACAAGGTGGAGCATCCGGCCGAATAGCGCTAATCGCTGTGGCCATGAGCGATGCGCAAACCCCCGAGGCCGGCCGCTGGACCGGGCCACTCCATCTCCTGCCCGTTCGGGTCTATTACGAGGACACCGATTTCACGGGCGTGGTCTATTACGCCAACTATCTCAAGTTCTTCGAGCGCGGGCGTACCGACGCGCTGAGGACGGCCGGGGTAAGCCACGAGCAGCTGCTCCGCGCCGATCCCCCGCTCGGCTTCGCCGTGCGCAGGATCACCGTCGAATACGCCCTGCCGGCGCGCATCGACGACGCGCTCACGGTCGAGACCCGCTTCCTTGAGGCGCGCGGCGCGCGCATGGCCATCGCCCAGCGCATTCTGCGCGGGGACGATCTCATCGCCACGGCCGAGGTGGAAGCCGCCTGCATCGATCTCGACGGCCGGCCGCGGCGGCTGCCGAAATCCGTTTCGCAGGCATTGGCGGCCAGGCTGGACTGAAGGGCTTCCCGCCCGGGAGTGGACGTTATAATATAACGCCGCTCTCCGCAGAGGATAAGCCCATGCCGCCCGGCTCCCATACCATGCTCAGATGCGCAGCCATGGCTCTCGCGCTGCTCGCTCTTGCGCTCGCGGGCTGCGGTCAGCCCAAGCCCGGGCATGCGCGCGCGCCCGAGCGCTTCGTGCCCGCGCCGCCGGGCGAGCCGGAACCGATCGTGTGGAGCGACCTGATCCCGGACGAGGAGCTGGCCGAACTCGAACGCCAGATGAGCCTGATGCAGTACGCGATGCAGCCGGCGGCCGACCACGAGGAGTCCGCGCCGGCGGCGGCGCAGACCGGATCGTCGGCGGTGGTGAGCGAACTCGACGGGCTGCACATTCGCATGCCCGGCTACCTGCTCCCGCTGGATGCGGCCACGCGCGGGCGGGCGAGCGAGTTCCTGCTGGTCCCGTTCTACGGGGCCTGCGTGCATTATCCGCCCCCGCCGCCGAACCAGGTCGTCTATGTCGTGGCCGAAGAGCCGGTGTCGATCGGCGAGATCTGGGAGGCGCGCTGGGTCGAAGGCGTGCTGGAAACCCGGATGGTGGAGAGCGAACTCGCCGACGCGGCCTACACGCTTTACCTGTCGCGCTCGGAACTCTATCGGCCCGGGCGCTGATCGAGATCGAGCCGGCTGCGTTGCGCGGTCAGCACGCCGAAAAAGGGCTCCCTGCCGAGCAGGGCGGCGGCCTCGATCCGCACGAGGCCCGGGAAGGCCTCGAAGACGGGCGCGAAGTCGGCATGGCCGAGCGCGCGCGGCGTGGAACAGGCGAAGCTCCATGCCGCGGCGATGTCGGCATGCGATCCGCCGGCCGGTGCGCCCTCGCGTGAGAAGTGGTCGTGCGCGTGGTCGTGATGATCGTGGCCTGCCTGCCCGGAAGGGTCGTGGCCCTCGGAACCGGGGCCGGAGAACTCGACGCCTGTGAGGGTGCAGCCGGCATCGGCGACAAAGCTCACGAGGGGGGCTCGCATGCGCGCCTCGACGGCCTCCAGCGCGGCGCGTTCGGCGGCATTCGCCGGTTCGCGTTCGAACCCCACGAGATCGCCCGCGGGCGCGATGAGATCGACGCGAAGCGTCCCGTCAGGAGCGAGCACGATCGCGGCTTCGCCCTGCCCGTGGACATGGGCCTGGGCGTGAACGGTCCCGGCCGGCAGCGCCAGGCACGCCAGCACGGCCAGCAGGCTAGTCGATCGCATGGTGGATCTCCCTCTCGGGCGGGAAGGGGCGGAAGTCCGGCCCTGCGGCGGCATGAGCGTGGACCGGATGGCCCCCTGTCACGAGGAGGCTCAGCGACAATCCGGCGGTCAGGCCGAGTGTCAGCGCGCCTGCGGCGCCGGCCGACGGGCGTTCCTGGAACGGGCGCAGGAGATGGCCGGTGACCACGTGCAGCAGCACGCCCGCGCTTGCCGCGGCGAGCGCGTCGATCGCCGCCGGGTCGACCTGCCTGGCGAACTCCCCGAACGCGGCCCCTCCGGTGAGGGTCGTCATGCCGGCCAGCGCGAAGCCTCCAAGGGCAGCCTGACCGGGGGCAAGCCCGGCGCGCTGCAGCAGGACGAATGCCGCGAGCGTCTCGGGAAGCTCGTGCGCGATCAGGGCCGGAAGACTTGCCCAGGACAGGGGGAGCGCTGCGACCGTGACGTGGACCGCCCCGTCGCCGAATGAATGGACCGCGAGCAGCGCCGGGCCGATCCACAGCGCCGCCCCGCTGCCTGCGCGTGCCGCGCCTGCGAACAAGGTGGCCGCCAGGAAGCCGAGCAGGAACCACGCGCCCGCCAGCGGGCTCGCGGACAGCGTTTCCGGCAGGAGGTGCAGGGCGAGCGTGGTGAGCAGAAGTCCCGCCGCCAGCAATTCGGCCTGAACGGTCAGTTCGCGCGAGATCAGCTTGCGAAGCGCAAGCGCTGCGATCGCGGTCGAGGCGCTGACGGCGACGGCAAAGCCGAGGGAGGCAGGCAGGATTTCGGCAGACCAGGGCATGCAGCCGTTATGTTATAACATACGTGGCTTGTCGACCGGTTTTTTCTCTCACCCCGTCCGGCTCTGGCCCGGTACCCATTTCACATCCCTCGCGCCATCGCCGTTGGCGATGCGGCTGGCGACGAAGAGGAGGTCGGACAGGCGGTTGAGATAGCGGATCACCGCGCCGTTCACCGGTTCTCCGGTCGAGGCCAGGGCGACGACGCGTCGCTCGGCCCTGCGCGTCACGGTGCGCGCAAGGTGCAGGCGCGCAGCCGCCTCGCTTCCCCCCGGCAGGACGAAGCTGTCGAGCGGCGCGAGGCGGGCGTTCAGGGCATCGATCTCGGTTTCCAGGCGCTCGACCTGGGCGTCGGTGACGCGCAGCGGCTCCCAGTCGAGTTTCTTGCCGCGGTCGGGGACGCACAGGTCGGCGCCAAGATCGAAAAGATCGTTCTGGATTCGCAGGAAGATCGCCTTTAGCGCCTCGTCTTTGCCGAGCGCGGCGATGGCGAGCCCTAGGGTCGCATTGGCTTCGTCGACCGTGCCGTAGGCTTCGACGCGCGCGTCGTGCTTGTCGACCTCGCTCATGTCGCCGAGCCGGGTGCGGCCGGTGTCGCCGGTCTTGGTGTAGATTTTCGTCAGGCGGACCATCGGCGCCCCCTTCTCGCTGGCGCCGGCCAGCCTAGCCGGAAAACACGCCGCGAAGCCAGAAGATGGCGACGATGATCAGGACCGCGATGAACTGGACCAGCACGCGCAGGCGCATGAGGCGGTTCGACCAGGAACGGCCGAACTCTCCGCCGCGGAACAGGGCGTAGATGCCGGCGACGAGGATCACGAGCACGATCCCCATGGCGATGTAGAGCAGGATGTCGAGGGTCTGGATCATGGTGGCTGATCTAGGCCGATCGCGGCGCGGAGGCAATCGCGGCTGCGCACGCGACTGGACGGCAGTCACGAAATCGCACTCATTTTAGGGTTAAAAGCCGGACGACGATCGTTTATGGCGTTCGCACTGTCAAAACACTTTAGCGACTCGGCTAAATCGTTTAAGTGAACGGTGTTCGCTGAATAGGACCCGGGGGCACCTCATGCGAGGCGATGACAAGGCCAGGCGGATGACGCGGCGCGACATCCGGCGCGAGGCGACCAAGGCGGCGGTCATCGAGGCGGCCCGCGAAGTGTTTCTCCAGCGCGGATATGACGGTACCACGATCAAGCTCATCGCCGACGCTGCCGACGTCTCGCCGGGCACGGTGCTCAACGCCGCCCCGTCCAAGGCCGCGCTGCTGATCCAGATTCTCCAGGAAGAATACGAAGCGATCCAGGAGTCGCTGGACCGGCTGGAGCGTGCGCTGTCCGGCGATGTCGCCGACCGGCTGGTCGCCCTGATGCAGGCGACGCTGGAGGCCCAGACGCGGCACGGCGACCTTTTCGCGGCCGCGATCGGACACGCCTGGCTCTGGAGCGATCCGGTCTACGACGAGACCTTCGGCCAGTTCGACATGGCATGGGCTGCGGTCCGGCGCGTGCTGGACCGGGGCAAGGCGGATGGCGAACTCAGCCCCAGCTGCGACATCGACCAGACTCTGACCGCGCTGCAGGACTTCTATCTCGGCGTCTTCCGCCGCCAGCGTCGCGAACGCATGGACGCCAGCCAGGCCGCCGCGCTCCTGCGCGCGCGTGTCGAACTGATGCTGGGCGGCTGCAAGCCCTGATCAGCCGGTCCGCTCGGTCGGGGTGACCGGGGGCAGGGGGCGGCGGACCCGCTGCGCGATATACACGCCTGCCAGCACCAACCCCGCACCGAGGATCTGGCTCGCGACGAGCGCCTCGCCGAAGATGACCCATCCCGCCGCCGCCGCGACGACGGGCTGGACGAGGATGATCAGCGAGGCGAGGGCGGCCGGCACGCGTCCGAGGCCGAACGCGATCCCGCCCTGGCCGCCGGCGTGCACGACGATCCCGAGTACGAGGAGCGGCAGCCAGCCGGCGAGCGTGTCTGGCAGCAGGCGCTCGCCGAAGGCGAGAGCGACGACGAGTGTGATCACGGCCGCGATCGCGCTCGACCAGACCATGACGAGCGGGGCCGATGCGCCGCGTCTCGCCCAGTGGACGGACAGGATGTAGCTCGCATACCAGAAGGCGGTGAGCGCGGAGAGCAGATCGCCGGCCAGGCGCTCGGGCGCGAGGCGCACATTGGCTGCCGAGAGCAGGACCGCGCCCAGGAGCGCCACGCCGGCCGCGAGGGCGAAGCGCAGCGTGATGCGCTCCTTGAACAGCACCCAGCCCGCGATCGCGACGATGATCGGCGTGAGATTGGCGAGCAGGGTCGCGTTGGCGGCCGTCGTGATCTTGATGCCGGCATGCCAGAAGGCGAGATCGCCGGCGAAGAACACCCCCGCGAGCACGAGCGCGCGCCGGTCCGGCCGGCCGGCGGACGCGCCCTGCTGCCGGCGGGACATGGCGAGCCAGAGGGCGAGCGCGGGCAAAGCCAGGGTCAGGCGCCAGAAGGCGATCGCCTGGGGGCCGAGATCGGACAGCTTCACCATGATCGGCGCAAAGCCGATCAGCACCGCCGAACCGGCCAGTACCACGACGCCGAGCGCCATGCCGCGATCGCGGTCACGCTCGGAATGAGCCGGAAGGGGTTCAGCCATGGCGAGATCCAGCAAGGGGCGGTTGACGCGTTGTGGCATCGCTCGCGGGCAGGCGACAAGGCCCGCCATCGGCGCTAGTCTTCGAAGATGTGCCGCCTGATCGCTCTTCTCGCCGTCGTCCTGACCGCCTGCACGGCCCCGCAATCGCGCGCCGCGGACGGCGAAGGCCGCGTCTATGACGCGGCGGCCGATGCGTCCGTTCAGGTGGATTCAGCACTTGCCGAAGCGCACGAACGCAATGTCAACGCTCTGATCGTCTTCGGTGCGAACTGGTGCCATGACAGCCGCGGGCTCGCCGACCGCCTGACCGGCGAGGGTCGGCTTGCCGAGCGCGCGGCGCGGGATTTCGCGGTGCGCTTCGTCGATATCGGCGAGCGCGACCGCAATCTGGACCAGCTCGCGCGCTTCGGTGTCGAGTGGGTGTTCGGAACCCCAACCGTGGTGATCGCGGCGCCCGATGGGGCGCTTCTGAATGCGACGAGCGTACACGACTGGCGCATGGCCGATTCGGCCGCGGAGGCCGACATCGCGGCCTATCTCTCGCGGTACTCGACGACCCCGGCGCCGCGGGGCCACGCCCATGCCGACATCGACGCGCTGGTCTCGCTCTGGGAGCCGCTTGCGGCGCGCCTCGCCGAAATCGAGGCGGCCGAGGAGCCCGCGGAAATCGCCGAGCGCCGGCGCGCTTACGCGACCGGCTATGCCCGCTCGCGCGCCCGGGCCCTGATGGGGGAGTGGGAGAGCGAGCACGGCGCGATCGCCGACAGCGCCGCGCTCGAGGATCGCGATCCCGCGCTCGACCGCACCGGCGAGATCGCGGCGCGCTTCGCCGGGATCGAGCGCATCGCGCCGGAACGGTTCAGCCCGACCGGAGCGCAGTGAGCTACTCCGTTTCGATCAGACGGAAGCTCAGGAGCAGGGTACGCTGATCGGCGTTGTAGTTATCGTCGGAGATCAGGAAGAGGCGCGGCTCGCCGGCGATCTCGGCGATGGCGGCGCCCTCGATGTTGTCCACCGTCATGTCCGGCTCGAATTCGGCGAGAAGCTCCGGGCCTTCGGCTGCCGAATACGTGCCGCTCACGCGCAGATCCTCCTCGCCCAGCCGGCTGATGCGGATGCGGTTGCCGATCTGGCGCGACCAGAAGCGCTGGATGGCGATGAGTTCGTCCTCGCCCGCGCGGGCGAGGCCGGTCAGGCCGAACCCGTCGGTCAGGCGCACGCTGTGCGCGACCGCGTCGTCGGCGGTGATGCGCCAGACGGTATGCGGCTGGCCCTCCACGATCGGGTATTCGACCGCAGCCCATATCCCGTCCCCGGCCGGCGCGAGCGCCTCGATGCCGCCATTCTCCCGCAGCCGGTTGAGCCCCGGCGGCGTGTTGAAGGGTTCGGGCTCGGCGGTTTCGATTCCCGACCAGTCCTCGCCGATCGTGTAGACGAGAACGCGGTGCTCGCGCTCGAACGAGACCGCGTAGCGGCCTTCCCCGAGCGGGGCGAGACCCTCGGCATCGGCGTGGTCGCCCTCCACCGGCTCGCCCTCGCGGCCCAGCATGGGCGCCAGGCGGGCACCGGCGAGGCCGGTCAGTTCGCCCTCGGCATCGTGGACCAGTCGGGCCGTGAGCCAGTAGCCGCCGTCGGAGATCGCGAGCAGCCGCTCGCCGTCCGGCGACACCTCGATCGCGGACCAGCCGCCGAAAGCGCGTGCGGGAGAGGCGATCTCGATCCCGCCGGCATAGGAGAGGGCACCGATATTGCGCCGGCCGGGGTCGTCCGGGAAGAGGACGACGGGGGTGATCTCGAGCTGAAGCTCCTGCGCCTCGCGCTCGCCGCACGCGGTCAGGGTGAGACCGAGCAGGGCAAGGGTGAGGGGTCGCAGCAGCATGGGTCTACCTTTTCAGTTCGGCGCTCACCGCGCGTCTCACCGCCGAGAGCCGGTCGCCGCCCGATGCAGCGCCCGTACCCCGCTCGCCCGCAGGTGCAGCGCGCGAGCGCTGCCCGCGCCCCCTCCGGCCCGGCTTCTCCTCGAACAGGGCCGCGAGCTGATCGGTCATCGCGCCGGCGAGCTGTTCCACGTCGAGCAGTGTAACCGCCTTTCTGTAATATCGCGTGACATCGTGGCCGATGCCGATGGCGAGCAGTTCCACGCCGGATCGGGTCTCGATCTGTTCGATCACCTCGCGCAGGTGCTTCTCCAGATAGGCCGGAGAGTTCGCCGACTGCGTGCCGTCATCGACCGGTGCGCCGTCGGAGATGACCATCATGATCTTGCGCTGCTCGGGTCGGCCGAGCAGGCGGCGGTGCGCCCAGAGCAGGGCCTCGCCGTCGATGTTCTCCTTCAGCAGGCCGTCGCGCAGCATCAGCCCCAGATTGGGCCGCGAGCGCCGCCACGGCGCGTCGGCGGCCTTGTAGACGATGTGGCGAAGATCGTTGAGCCGCCCCGGATGGGGTGGCTTGCCGGCTTCGAGCCACTTCTCCTTGCTGCGCCCGCCCTTCCAGGCGCGCGTGGTGAAGCCGAGGATCTCGGTCTTCACGCCGACGCGTTCGAGCGTGCGCGCCAGGATGTCGGCACACGCCGCGGCGACCAGGATCGGCCGGCCGCGCATCGAGCCGGAATTGTCGATGAGCAGGGTGACGACCGTGTCGCGGAACTCGGTGTCCTTCTCCTGCTTGAAGGAGAGCGGCAGCATCGGATCCATGATGACGCGGGGCAGGCGCGAGGGATCGAGCACGCCCTCTTCCAGATCGAAGCTCCAGGCGCGCTGCTGCTTGGCGAGCAGCTTTCGCTGCAGCCGGTTGGCGAGCCGGCCGACGGCGCTCTCCAGGCCTTTCAGGTGCTGGTCGAGATTGCGCCGCAGGCGGGCAAGCTCGTCTGTGTCGCACAGATCGGTCGCGGTGATGACCTCGTCGAACTCGGTGGTGAAGACCTTGTAGGCGTTGACGTCCTCGCCGGAGGGGGCGACCCAGTTGGGGCGCGCGGCCTGGACGGCTTCGGACTGTTCCTCCTCGGCGTCGACCTTGGTCTGGCTTTCCTCGGCGAAGGAGATGTCGTCGGTGTCGGCGGCCGAGCCGCGCGCGTCCTCGGGCTGCTCGTCCTCGCCGGTATCGGGTTCGGCCTCGCCCTCCTCCTCGCCGGACTGGGGCTCCTGCTCGACGCCGGAATCGTCTTCCGCCTCGGAGGCTTCGTCCTCCTCGGCCTCTTCGCCGAGTTCCTCGGAAAGGTCGAGATCGCGGATGACCTGTCTGAGGGCCTTCGCGAAGCTCTTCTGGTCGGCCGCGCTCTCGGCGAGCGCGTCCAGCGCCTGCCCGGCCGCCTCTTCGAGATCCTCGCGCCAGACCTTCATGAGACCCTTGGCCGCGTCCGGAGCGGGACGGCCGGAGATGCGCTCGCGCACCAGCATGGAGATCGCGTCGGCGAGCGGGGCCGCCTGGCGGTCCTCGGCGTGCTGCCAGCCCTCGCGCAGGCATTTCTCGATCAGCGAGGCTTCGAGATTGTCGGCCACGCCCTTCATTGCGCGCGCGCCGAGCGCCTCGCAACGCGCCTGCTCGGCGGCCTCGAAGATCTGCTTGCCCCTGGTTCCGGGCGGCAGCGCCCCGGCATGGGTCTCGCTGTCGTGAAGCGCCAGGCGCAGGGCGATCGCGTCGGCCTTGCCGCGCAGCTTCGCCGCCGTGGCCTCGTCGATATCCTCGGGGGGATTGGGCAGCAAGGCACGGCCCTTGACGATGCCCGCAACCTCGCCGCCGAAGCGCACTTCCAGCTCGCGATCTCGCGCGATCGAGCGCGTCGCCGCGGACAGGGCGCGCTTGAAGGTTTCGGCTGGGGTGTGTTCGGTCAATTCGCTTCTCTGCTTCGCCCCTTACGCCGCCCGGCCCGGCTTGACCGGGCTCTCGGGCAGGGTTTCGCCGAAGACGCGCTGATAGAACTCCGCGACGATCGGGCGTTCAAGCTCGTCGCACTTGTTCAGGAAGGTCAGGCGGAAGGCGTTCGCAGTGTCCTGGAAGATCTGCGCGTTCTCCGCCCAGGTCAGCACCGTGCGCGGGCTCATCACGGTGGACAGGTCCCCGTTGATGAAGGCCTCGCGGGTGAGGTCGGCCACCTTGACCATGTCGGCGATCATCTTCCGGCCTTCCTCGCTCTTGCCCTGCTCGCCGAGCTTGGCCTGGACGATGGCGCGCTCGGTCTCGGCGGGCAGGTAGTTGAGCGTGGAGACGATCGACCAGCGGTCCATCTGGCCCTGATTGATCTGCTGGGTGCCGTGATAGAGGCCGGTCGTGTCGCCGAGGCCCACCGTGTTCGTCGTCGCGAACAGGCGGAAATGGCTGTGCGGGTGGATGACGCGGGTCTGGTCGAGCAGGGTGAGCGAACCGGACGCCTCCAGCACGCGCTGGATGACGAACATGACGTCGGGCCGGCCGGCATCGTACTCGTCGAACAGGAGTGCCACGGGGCGCTGCACCGCCCAGGGCAGGATGCCTTCCTGGAACTCGGTGATCTGCTGGCCGTCGCGCACCACGATCTGGTCCTTGCCGACCATGTCGATGCGGCTGACATGGCTGTCGAGATTGACCCGGATCATCGGCCAGTTCAGCCGCGCGGCGACCTGTTCCACGTGCGTGGACTTGCCGGTGCCGTGATAGCCCTGGATCATCACCCGGCGGTTGAAGGCGAACCCGGCGAGGATCGCCCGCGTCGTCGCTTCGTCGAAGACATAGGTCGGATCGATCGCGGGCACGTGCTCGTCGCGAGCAGAGAAGGCCGGCACCTTGAAGCCGGGATCAAATCCGAACAGCGCCTTGCAGTCGGCCGTGGTGTCGGGTTTCAGGGAAGTGAGCAGATCGTCGGTCATAATCATCCAAGCTTGATGCGGGACTCGCACGGGTGCGCATAGTTAGCGCGTGCAGCATGCACTCGCCAGCGAAGATCGGAAAAATCCCCTTCAGGCCATCCCGGCGCTTTTCAGTATCTGGTAGGCCGCGACCACTTTTTGAAGCCTTTCCTCGTGGCTCCTGTCACCGCCGTTGGAATCCGGGTGGTAGGTGCGCACCAACTCGGCATAGCGTTTCCTGACCGCGCTCTTCTCGCAGCCGAACTCCAGGCCGAGCTCGTCGAGCGCCTTCTCCTGCAGCCGGCCGGGACGCGGTCCCTCGTAGACATGGCGGCGCTCATGGCCGGGCGGCGGGCTGTCGCCGAACAGGGAAAAGGGATCGAAGAACGCCTTCTGCCAGTCCACCGAGGCGCGCTCGGCGCGCTTGCGCGGGTTGGAGCCGCGCGAGAAATTCCAGGTCGGCCGGTGGCCGTAGGCCATCGAGTCCTGATAGCTGCGCGCCGCCGATTCACTGAGGCCCTCGAAGAAGTTCCAGGACTTGTTGTACTCGGCCGCGTGCGACTGGCAGAACCAGTGATACTCGTGCAGGCGGTCAGGCCCCTTGGGGGCCCGGCTGTCGGCCTTGCGCTGGCACTTGGGATACTCGCACACCTTCTCCTGCTCCCGGGGCTCGTCCTTCGGGGGCTTGATGCGGATATCCTTGAACCGCGGACGGTATTTGAAGGCCTGCGTCATGGCCCGGTAAGTATGGGGGCGGCGCGGTTGCCGGGCAATGAACAGGTCAGTGAAATGTCAGGAACGAAAGCACGCATCGAGGACCGGCTGAACCGGGTGTTTTCCCCGCAACACCTCAAGGTCACGGACGACAGCGCCAGCCATGCCGGCCATGCCGGCAATCCGCACGGGCGCGGCGAGACGCACTTCACCGTCGAGATCGTCGCCGAGGCCTTCGCCGGAAAGTCCCGCATCGAACGCCACCGCGCGGTGAACCAGGCCCTCGCCGAGGAGCTGGCCGCCGGGCTTCATGCGCTGGCGATCAGGGCGAAGGCGCCCGGGGAGTAGCCCTACCCCTTCACCTCCGGCTCCCGCTTCAGCCGCAGCCTCTGGATCTGGTTCCTGCGGCGTTCGAGGATCTCGAACTGGACGCCGTGGAAGCGGAAGATCTGGCCGGCCTCGGGAATCGTCTGGGCCTCGTGGATGACGAGTCCCGCGACGGTCACGGCCTCGTCGTCGGGCAGGTTCCAGTCGAGCGCGCGGTTGAGGTCGCGGATCGGCACCGTGCCCTCGACGATCACCGTGCCGTCGGGCTGGACGGCCACGCCTTCCAGCGCGATGTCGTGCTCGTCCTCGATCTCGCCGACGATCTCCTCGATGATGTCTTCCAGCGTGATGATGCCCATCAGCGCGCCGTACTCGTCGACGACGAGGGCGAAGTGCTCGCGCTTCTCGCGGAAGGCGGAGAGCTGGTCCAGAAGCTCGGTCGTCTCGGGAATGAACCAGGGCTCGCGCTTGATCGCCTCGATGTCGATCCTGCCCGCGTCCCCGCCGGCCTCGTGCAGGGCGCGGGCGAGGTCGCGCGCGTGCAGCACGCCGACGATGTTCTCCGGATCGCCGCGATAGAGCGGCAGGCGGGTGTGCGGGCTGCTCAGCGCATTGCGCACCAGCGTGTCCGGGCTGTCCTCGATGTCGAGCATGATCAGGGATTTGCGGTGCACCATCACATCGTCGACGGTCAGCTCCCTGAGATCGAGCACGCCGCCGAGCATGTCGCGGTCGACCTTCACCACCCCGCCTTCCTCGTGATGCAGGTCGATCTGGCCGCGGATCTCCTCATGCGCCGACAGCACCGGGCCGGACACGTCGGCGCCGAGCATGCGCAGCGCTCCGCGCACGACCGCCTGCACTGTTGCCACCACGGGCGAGAACAGGATCACCACGATGCGGATGGGCAGCGAGACCGCGAGCGCCATGCGGTCCGGGTTGGAGATCGCATAGGTCTTGGGCATCACCTCGGCGAAGATCAGCACGAGTGCCGTCATCACCAGGGTGGCGATCGGCACGCCGGCCTCGCCGAACATGGCCAGGAACACCGTCGCGGCGATCGTCGAGGCCAGGATGTTCACGAGGTTGTTGCCGAGCAGGATCGCCCCGATCAGGCTCTCCTTGTCCTCGATGAGATGAAGCACGCGCCCGGCCTGCCGGTTGCGGTCGCGATCGAGCGAGAGCATGCGCGCCTTGGAGGTCGCCGTCAGCGCGGTCTCCGAACCGGAGAAGAAGGCGGACAGGCAGAGCAGCACGAGAATCCCGAGCGCAGCCCAGCCCATCCACATCTCGTACTCAACGCTCATCGATGTCCTCTTGGAGAAACGCGGTCAGGTCGCCGGGATCGGCGCCGGGGAAAGCATAGGCCTCGCCGATGGCCCGCGAAAGGATCAGGGTGATCCGGCCCGCCGTGTTCTTCTTGTCCGAGGCCATGCGCGCGACGAGCCTTTGCGGATCGTAGGGCCCGCCGGGCAGATCGCCGATCCGCGTCGGCAGCCCGACCGCGGCGAGATGTGCGGCCGTCCGTTCGCCAACGCCAGGCGGAACGCTCCCGATCCGCTGCGAATATTTCAGGGCGAGCACGAGGCCGAGCGCGACCGCCTCGCCATGGACCAGGGCGCCGGGCCTGGCTTCGGCCTCGAAGGCGTGGCCGAAGGTGTGGCCGAGATTGAGCAGGGCGCGCTGTCCCGCCTCGCGCTCGTCCTGCGCCACGATGCGGGCCTTGAAGCGCACGGCGTCGGCGACGAAGCCGGCGAGGTCGTCAGTCGAGAGCGCCTGTGCGCCGGCGCGCTCCAGGCGTTCGAACAGCGCGGCATCGCCGATCAGGGCCGCCTTGACGATCTCGGCGTAGCCGGCGGCGAGCTCGCGCCGGGGCAGGGTCTGAAGGAAGCCGGAATCGGCGATGACGAGCGAGGGCTGGTGGAAGGCGCCGACGAGGTTCTTGCCCTGGACCGTGTTGATCCCCGTCTTGCCGCCGACGCTGGAATCCACCTGGGCGAGCAGCGTGGTGGGAATCTGCACGAAGCCCGCGCCGCGCTTGACGATGGCGGCCGCAAAGCCGGCGAGGTCGCCGACAGTGCCTCCGCCGAAGGCGATCACCGCCTCGCCGCGCTCGATATTGGCGTCGAGCAGGGCCTCGGTGAGCGCCTGCAGTCCGGCCCAGCTCTTGGCCCGTTCGCCGGCTTCGATCTCGATGATCACCGGTTCGAGCCCGGCCTGGCGCAGCGCGCCTTCCAGGCGGTCGCGATGCAGGCCGAGCGCGTCCCGGTCGGCCGCGACGAGCGCGCGGCCGCGCGGGCACAGGGCCGCGAGCCGGTCGGACGCCGCCTCCAGCGCGCCCGCCCCGATCACCACGTCATAGCTTCGCGCGCCGAGTTCGACGCGTACGCACTGGAGGGCGCTCATGATCCGGCTCCGGCAAGATGGCGTTCCAGGGCGTCGACGATCAGGCCGACGCTGGCCTGGTGGGTGCCCGTCGCGGTGTCGACGGTGATGTCGGCCTCGCCATAGACCGGCGCGCGTTCGGCGAGCAGGCGCGCCATCACGGCCCGCGGATCGCCGGTCTTCAGGAGCGGGCGCGTATTGCGGCGCGTGACGCGGCCCATGAGCGTTTCGAGATCGGCCTGCAGCCAGACCGAGATCGCCTTCTGCTTGATGAGCGCCCTGGTCTGCGGATCGATGAAGGCGCCCCCGCCGAGCGCGAGCACCATCGGCCGCCCCTCATCGAGCAGCCGCGCGATCACCTTGCGCTCGCCTTCGCGGAACGCGGTCTCGCCGAAGTCCGCGAAGATGTCCGAGACCGAACGGCCCGCGGAGAGTTCGATCTCGCGATCCGCATCCTTGAAGTCGAGCCCCAGGCGCTTGGCGAGGCGGCGCCCGACCGTCGTCTTGCCTACGCCCATCAGGCCGACGAGCACGATCGTGCGGTCGAGGCTTCTGACGAAAGGGGCAGGAACGGTATCGGGCATGTCGTCCGATATACGGTGCGGGCAAGCCGCTCGCAATTGCACCGGCAGAGGCGTCTGGAAATCGCCGCATTCGACCGGTTAGACTGGGACTTTGAAGTCAGGCCTCTGTGAGGACCCTTTTGCATGCGCGGATTTCTGATCGGTATCGTCGCCCTGACGCTCATCGTGCTCGGCGGCTTCGGCGTTCTTCTCCTGATGGCCGAGGGTCTCGCGCCCGAGCCGCACGAGGTCCGTATCGAGGTGACCGATGAACTCGGCAGCTAGGCTCGCACTCGCGGCCGCCGCGCTGCTCGCGGCCGGATCGGCCGCCGCCCAGGAGGGCTCGGGGATCGAGGTGCGCCAGCTCGGCACGGTCGACCCCTTCCAGGTGGCGGTGAGCGATGCGCTTCCCGAACGGGTCTGGTCCTCGGGCGATGCGGCGGTGACCGAAGCCGTCCTCGCCGCCCTTCCGGGCATGGACAGCGAGGGCTGGAACGAGGCCGCCGCCGCGCGCCTGGCGGCGCGCGCGCTGCTGTCGGGAGGTCCGCCCCCTCAAGGCGCACAGGACAGCTTCCAGCTTGCCGCGCTGCGGGCCGACCGCGCCCTCGCCGCGGCGGGCGCGCGTCCGGTCTTCACCCTGCTCGAGCGCACACCGCAGCTGAACCAGTCCCCGGCCCTGTCGCGCGTCCATGCCGAGGCCGGTTTCGCGCTCGGCGAGACCGAAGCCGCCTGCCGCAGCGCCGAGCAGCTGCTGACGGGACGCGACCAGCCCTACTGGCTGCGCGCACGCGCGGCGTGCTCGGCCTTCGCCGGCAATATCGCCGCGGCCGAGCTCGCGGCCGAGCTCGCCCGCTCGGTCGAACCGGCCCCGGTCTTCGATACGCTGTTCGACGCGTACACCCTGGATCAGGAACTGCCGGGCGGAACTCGTCCGACGAACGGTCTTGAACTCGCGCTCGCCCATGCCATCGCACCGGACGCCGCGCTTGCCGTCGCCGATGCGGCACCGGGCTGGCTTGCCGAGGCGGCACAGGGTTTCGGTCCCCCGATCGCGCTGCCCGAACTGCTCTCGGAGGCCCTCGAGGCGGCGATGGCGATGGACGGCGCGGAGCGCGCCACCGTGCTCGGTGCCCTGGCAGGCCAGGATCTCGATCGCACGATTGCCGCCGAGGCGCTCGCGGTGCGCCTCGAGGAGGCGGCCGCGTCCGGCCGCTTCGTCGAGGTCGCGCGTGCCTATGGCGACGAGGTCGCGACCCTGCCGATCACCGGCGACACGCTGGCCTACGGCAGGCATTTCGTGCTCGCCGCCATCCTGGCGGGCGATCTCGACAGCGCTCGGATATGGCGCGAAGCGCTGTTCGACGGGCCGCCCGCGGCCGAGCCGGAGGCGCCCGCGGGTCTTCCCGATCTTGCCGGGCCAGGCGCGATCGAGGCCCCGGCCGGGCTCACCCCGCCGGCCTCCGCCAAGCCCCTCTTCGAGCCGCAGGACAGCTGGACGCCGCCGTCCGCCGAGACCCTCGTCGCGCTCGATTATGCGCTCGCGATCGCCGAGGGCGAGATTTCCGGCCCGGCCTTCGAGGCGCTGCTTCTCGCCCGGATAGAGGGGGGTGAAGCCGACCGGCTGGCGGAGGCCGCGGGGCTCGTCCCGCTGGGGGCTCCGGTACCGGCGCGCCTGCGCCTGGCGCTGCAGCCTGTCCTGGCCACGGAGGCGCAGCCCGCCGGGAACGGCGGGGAGGTGGATGAGGCGGCAGGCCCGGCCGGGCCCGTCCCGGCGGCACCCGATGCCGCCGGAGCCCTCGTGTCGGCGGCTGCCGGTGCGCTTGCCGAGAGCCAGCTGCAGGCCGCCCGCACGGTCGAGGCGCTCGGCGTCAGTCCGCGCGGCCTCGCGCTCGCTGCCTTCGTCCTCGCCGAGGCCGGTCTGGAGGACGAGGCGCGCCGCCTGGTTCTGGAGGTGGTGGCCGAGGGGGCGATGTGAGCACGCGTACGGTCGCGCTGTTCCTCGACATGATGGCCGCGGAACGCGGCGCCGCCAGGAATACGCTGGAGGCCTACCGGCGCGATCTCGAGGACATCGCACTGCGGCTCGCCGGGACCGGCGCCGATCTCGACGGCGCGCGCACCGAGGATCTAGAGGCGGTCTTCGCCCGCATGGCCCGCGACGGGCTCTCCGCGGCGACCGCGGCGCGCCGGCTGTCCGCCGCGCGGCGCTTCTACCGCTTCCTCTTGAAGGAGGGCCTGCGCAGCGACGACCCGGCCGCCGGAATGAAGGGCCCGAAAAAGGCCCGGCCCCTCCCGAAAACGCTCTCCGAGGGCGAGGTCGACGTCCTGTTTGCCGCCGCGGAGCTTCTGGAGGGCGCCGGCGGGCTTCGCACCCGCGCCCTGCTCGAGCTGCTCTATGCGGGCGGGTTGCGTGTGAGCGAGCTCGTCTCGCTTCCACTTGCCGCCTTCGCGCGTGCCGAGCGCTGCATCCTGGTGACGGGAAAGGGCGGGCGCGACCGGCTGGTGCCGATGACCGACAGCGCGATCGCGGCAGTCACCGCCTACAAATCGGTGCGCGAACGCCATCTGCCCAAGCCGGCCAGCCCCGCTTACCGGCGGGCTGCGGGTTTCCTCTTCCCCTCCGCCACCGCGAAGACCGGTCATCTCACCCGCGAGCGCTTCGCCCAGATTCTCGCCGAACTCGCGCTCGCGGCAGGACTCGATCCTGCGCGTGTCAGTCCGCACGTCCTGCGCCACGCCTTCGCCACGCATCTGCTCGCAAACGGGGCGGATCTGCGCACCGTGCAAACCCTGCTCGGCCATGCCGACGTCTCCACGACGGAAATCTACACCCATGTGCTGGAGGCGCGCCTGAAGGCGCTCGTCCACGACGTCCACCCGCTCGCACGCAAATAGCGGCCTCCCGCTTGCAGCGGCCTGCGATTGCGAAACGAAAGCGCCCCGGCTAGTTTGCGCGCCTCGCGCGCCGCTGGTATGGGGCGCGGCATTGTCAGCCGCGGCAAGTGCCGGGCGCCAGCTCATTCAAGGCCCGATGTCGAATCCTGCGCGTACCTATCTCGATTTCGAACGTCCGATCGCCGAACTCGATTCCAAGATCGAGGAACTCGAGGCGGTTCTCGCCAGGAGCGGGGAGGACGCCCCGGACGTCGCCGAGGAAATCGCCAAGCTGCGCCAGAAGTCGGCGGACCAGCTCAAGACGCTGTATTCGCGTCTCGATCCCTGGCGCAAGACCCTGGTCGCCCGCCATCCCGAGCGTCCGCACCTGCGCGACTATCTCGAGCACCTCGTTACCGATTTCGAGGAACTCGCCGGCGACCGGCGCTTCGGCGAGGATTATGCCGTGATCGGCGGGCTCGGCCGGCTTCGCGGCCGCCCGGTGGTGGTCATGGGCCACGAGAAGGGCAACGACACCCAGAGCCGTATCCGGCACAATTTCGGCATGGCCCGGCCGGAAGGCTATCGCAAGGCGATCCGGCTCATGGATCTCGCCGAGCGATTCGATCTGCCGGTCGTCACCTTCGTGGACACCGCCGGGGCCTATCCCGGGATCGGCGCCGAGGAGCGCGGCCAGTCCGAAGCCATCGCCCGCTCGACCGAGCGCTGCCTGACGCTGGGCACGCCGATGGTCTCGGTGATCACGGGTGAAGGCGGCTCGGGTGGGGCGGTGGCGATCGCTTCGGCGAACACGGTGATGATGCTGGAGCACTCGATCTATTCGGTGATCAGCCCGGAAGGTTGCGCCTCCATCCTCTGGCATGACGGCGCGCGCGCGAAGGACGCGGCGGTGGCGATGAAGATCACGGCGCAGGATCTGGTCTCGCTGAAGATCGTCGACCAGATCATTCCCGAGCCGGTCGGCGGCGCGCATCGCGACAAGATCAAGACGATGGACCGGGTCGGCGATGCGATCGAGACCGAGCTGTCCCATCTCGACGGGCTGGACGCGAACACGCTGCGCCAGCGCCGTCGCGAGCGTTTCCTGGCGATCGGCCGCAGCCTGATGGAAACGAGCTGACGCGTGATCAGGTGAGGTGGAAACCGGTTTGCCGGTCCGCTTCCCGCGACCGCTCGGAAACCTGGAGCGCGGGCGCTCTGTCCGAAGCGATCCTGCCCTAGAAGGCCTCGCCTTCGCGGGTTCCGGGGCTGCCGAACGGCAGCAGCGAGGCGACCGTCTTCCATTGCGAGACGATGCCCATCAGCAGCAGCAGCGCCACGGCGAGCGCGAAGCCGGCCGCCTGCAGCTGCACCGGCCCGTAGTCGCGACGGGTAACGATGTACCAGCCCGGCGCGTCCAAGCGGATGTAGCCGACGAGCCCGCTGCTCACCGGATCCTCGACGACCCCGCTCGCCTGGCCGTGGCCCGTCACGGCCCGGGCCAGCGCGCGGGGCTGGAACTGGGCGGAGACGGCGTCCACGCGCGCTTCCGAGATGGTCGAGCCGTCCATCAGGTCGGCATGGGCCACGAGCACGCCGTCATGGGTCACCACGAGGTCGCTCGGATTGGATACGACGCCCTGCAGATAGGCGGTCAGGTCGAGCGTCATGCCGACCGCGCCGAGATGGCGCCCGTTGATGCGCGCCGGCGTGTGGCAGCCGATCGACATCACCCGCTCCTCGCGTCGGTAGAGCAGGCTTTCCAGCCCGGTGCAGACGGTGTGTCCCATCGGATTGTTTTCCGGCTGGACGATCTGGATCATCGGCACGTCGTGAAAGTCGAAATCGGCCGGCGCGTCCTGACGGTAATAGCTCAGCCGGTCCTCTCGCCGGGGACCGAACATCACCATGTTGTTCTCGTCGTCGGTGAAATAGACATTGTCGAACCGGTCGACGAGCGCGGGGCCGGCCTGGCGGATCGCCGAGTAGGCGGCCGCGAACACGCGCACCCGCTCCGCATCGAGACCCTCGCGCATACCCATGAAGCCGCCGACGCCGTAGGTCACGACCCCGTCGGCGGAGACGAAGCCGTCATAGAGATCGGGCGGGGTCCGACGCGTCCCGTCGCCGTAATCGACGAAGGCGCGCTCGAAGATGGCCTGCGCGGCTTCGGAGTCCAGCGCCCGGTAGCTGCGGTCGAACAGGTCGAGTACCGAGGTCTGTGCCGCGATGACGTCGGCGAACAAATCCTGCTCGGCCGCCGCGCGCTGCTCGATCAGGCTCTCCATCTCGGCACGCGCGTCGTCCTTTATGCCCTTGAGGACCGCGTCATAAGTGAGAAATCCGGCGACGCCGCCGGCGAGGAGTCCGGCGCCGACCGCGATCGCCAGTGCGAACCGCTGTCCAGTCATCTTCGGTGTCTCCGCCCCTTCAAGTCTCTTTATCCCTTCAGCATGGCCGGGATGGGTGAACGTAGGCTTACCAGGCGGGGTTAATTTTCCGGTTAGCGCGTCAACTCGTGGACGAGGCGGGGGAGGAAACGCCCGGGCACGGCCTCCGAGGGCCGATCGCCGAGATAGCGTGCGCCCATCGCCTCGTAGAAGCCGCGTGCGAAGGGATCGGACAGGATCGTCATGCGCTGCGCGCCGCGCCGGCGCGCGGTCTCGGTCGCCCAGGCGTAGAGATGCCGGCCCACCCCGGTCCCGATGGATTGCGGATCGATGAAGAGCAAGTCGAGTTCGCACCCCCCGCCCGAAACGGCGCCGATCTGGGCGACGCCGGCCGTTATCGCGCCGAGGCGCGCGACCCGCACGCGATCCTCGCCGATGGCCTCGGGGGCGAGCCCGAGCCAGCGCGCCATGATCTCCATCATGGCGTCGTCATAGCCCCAATGGGCCTTGGATCGCAGGATCAGGGAATCGAGCGCGGCGCGCTCCCCTGGCTGGGGCGCCTCGATGCGCAGCGTCTCAGACCGCGCTGACTGATCCATGGCAGTGCTTGAACTTCTTGCCCGAGCCGCACGGGCAGGGCGCGTTGCGCGCGATCTTGCCCCAGGTCTCGGGCCTGTCCGCGTCGAAGGCGTCCCCGGCCGCGGCCGAGCGCGCCGCGCCGGCGAGCACGCCCTGGGTCGGGGGCGTCGGCGGAGCCCCCTCGGGGCGCATCTCGTTGCGGCCCGTCTGAGGATCGCGATGGACCGGCGTGATGTCCTGCGGCGGGCGAGGCGGCGCCATGCCGGCCGGCTCGATCCGGATGTTCGACAGGATGCGCGTGGTTTCGAAGCGCAGCTCGTCGAGCAGGTGCTCGAACAGGGAGAAGGCCTCGGTCTTGAACTCGTTGAGCGGATCGCGCTGGGCGTAGCCGCGCAGCCCGATCACCGAGCGCAGCGCATCGAGCTGCTGCAGGTGCTCGCGCCAGTGCAGGTCGATGGTCTGGAGCAGGATCTGCTTCTCGATCCTGCGCATCAGTTCCGGGCCGGTATTGGCGGCCTTTTCTGCGTAGGACTCGCTCTGCGCCTTGTTGAGGCGTTCCAGGATCTCCTCGTCGGCGATGCCTTCCTCCCCGGCCCAGTCCACGATGGGCAGATCGAGGGCGAAATACTTCTTCACGTCCTCGGCCAGCCCCTCGCTGTCCCACTGGTCGGGATAGGCCTTGGGCGGAATGTGGCGGCGCACGATGTCCTCGGCGACCTGCTCGCGCATGTCCTTGATGACGTCGGTGACGTTCTGCGAGGTCATGAACTCGATGCGCTGCTCGAAGATCGCCTTGCGCTGGTCGTTCATGACATCGTCGTACTTGAGGATGTTCTTGCGGATGTCGAAATTGCGCGCCTCGACCTTCTTCTGCGAGGTCTCCACCGCCTTGCTCATCCAGGGGTGCTGGATGGCCTCGCCCTCCTTCATCCCCATCGTGCGCATGATCGCGTCCAGCCGTTCGGGCGCGAAGATGCGCAACAGGTCGTCCTCCACCGAGATGAAGAATTTCGAGCGGCCGGGATCGCCCTGGCGTCCCGAACGTCCGCGCAGCTGGTTGTCGATGCGCCGGCTCTCGTGGCGCTCCGTGCCGATGACGTAGAGGCCGCCCGCCTCGAGGGCCTGCTTCTTCTTCTCCGCGACGTCGGCCGCGATCTTCTCGCGCTCGGCCTTGATCTCGTCCTCGGTCGGCTCCTTGCCCTTCTGCTTCTGCTGCTCGACCCAGTCCGCGATGCGGTAGTCGACATTGCCGCCGAGCTGGATGTCGGTGCCGCGGCCGGCCATGTTGGTGGCGATGGTCACCGCACCGGGCACGCCGGCCTGGGCGATGATCGAGGCTTCCTGCTCGTGATAGCGCGCATTGAGCACCTGGTGCTTGATCTTGCGCTTCTTCAGGAGGTCGGAGAGCGTTTCGGATTTCTCGATCGAGACGGTACCGACCAGGATGGGCTGGCCCTTCGCGTTCGCTTCCTCGATGGAGGCGATGATCGCGTCGTACTTCTCCTTCGCGGTGCGATAGAGCTCGTCTTCCTCGTCGAGGCGCGCGATCGGCTTGTTGGTAGGGATCTCCACCACGCCGAGCCCGTAGATGGAGTCGAACTCGCCCGCTTCGGTCGCGGCCGTGCCGGTCATGCCGGCGAGCTTGTCGTAGAGGCGGAAATAGTTCTGGAAGGTGATCGAGGCGAGGGTCTGGTTCTCCGGCTGGATGTCCACGCCTTCCTTGGCCTCGATCGCCTGGTGCAGGCCGTCGGACAGGCGCCGTCCCGGCATCATGCGCCCGGTGAACTCGTCGATCAGGATCACCTTGTCCTCGCGCAGGATGTAATCCTTGTCCTTCTTGAAGATCGTGTGGGCTTTCAGCGCCTGGTTGAGGTGATGGACCGTGGCGACGTTCTCCACGTCGTAGAGTTCGCCGCTCTCGAGCAGGCCCTTCTCCCGCAGGATCTCCTCGACATGCTCGTTGCCCTCCTCGGTGAAGCTGACCGAGCGCGACTTCTCGTCGACGGTGTAGTCCTCCTCGTCCAGCAGCGGGATCAGCGCATCGATCGTCTTGTAGAACTCCGTCCGGTCCTCGGTGCGCCCGGAGATGATCAGCGGCGTGCGCGCCTCGTCGATCAGGATGGAGTCCACCTCGTCGACGATCGCGTAGGCGTGGGTCGCCTTGTCCGCCTCGCGCCCGCCGAACTGGACCATGTCCTTGAGCGCGTACTTCATGTTGTCGCGCAGATAGTCGAAGCCGAGTTCGTTGTTGGTGCCGTAGGTGATGTCGCAGGCGTAGTTGCGGCGGCGCTCCTCGTCCATCATGCCGTTGAGGATCACGCCGGTCGTCATGCCGAGCTTGGCGAACACACGGCCCATCCACTCGGAGTCGCGCCTGGCGAGGTAGTCGTTGACGGTGACCACGTGCACGCCCTTGCCCGGCAGGGCGTTGAGATAGGCGGCGAGAGTGGAGACCAGCGTCTTGCCCTCGCCGGTCTTCATCTCGGCGATATCGCCCTGGTGCAGCACCATGCCGCCCATCAGCTGGACGTCGTAATGGCGCTGGCCCAGCGACCGCTTGGCGGCCTCGCGCACCGCCGCGAAGGCCTCGTGCAGGAGATCGTCGAGCTTCTCGCCCGTCCCGAGCCGCTCGCGGAACTCGCCCGTCTTCGCCTTCAGCTGCTCGTCGGAGAGCGCCTCGAACTCGGGTTCGAGCGCGTTGATCTTCTGCACGTCCTTGGCCATCTGCTTGATGGCGCGGTCGTTGGATGAACCGAAGAGCTTGCGGGCGATGGAGAGCATGACGTAATGAGCCTTGGGGCGAAGGTCGAAACGAGCGGCTGGATGACCGGTAGGGCGCTGCCCGTCGAGGGACACGCTTGCGGTTCCCGGCCGGAAATAGGGTCTTCGGTGACTTAAGGAGGCCTTCAATTCGTGTCAATCGAGCCGGGCGGCTGGACCGGGTCGCCGCTGGAGAGGTTCCGCCCATGACCGCCATCTTCCCCTTCACCATGCGCCCGGCGCCCGTGCTCGCCGCGGCCCTGCTCGTGCTCTCCGCCTGCGGACCGCAGGCGGGCGAGGGCGGCGAGGGGACTGGCGCGGGCGCGCAGCGCAGCCCGGTCGCCTACGCCTTCACCGATCTGGAGCCGATGGGCGAGGACGACGCGATCGCCGCCGAGGTCGGGGCCACGGCGATCTACGTCTCCGACGTGCGCCGCGAGGCGGCGGCGCAGGAGCTCGTCGAGGACCCCGCCGCGCTCACCTCCGCCGATCCGGCGTTCCAGCAGGTGCTCTCCGAGCTCATCGAGCAGCGCCTGCTCGCACTGGAAGCGCGCCGGCAGGAACTCGATGCGGACCCGGAAGCGCGCCGGCGCCTGGCCGCTGCCGAGGAGCGCATCCTCGGCAATATCCTGGTGGAGACCGCGGTGTCGCGCTCGGTGAGCGAGGAGGCCATCCGGCGCGTCTACGAGGAACAGGTCCGCCTCATCCCTCCCACCGAGGAGGTGCGCGCGCGCCACATTCTCGTCGCCACGCGCGAGGAGGCCGAGGAGGTCGCGCGCCTGCTGTCGGAGGGCGAGGACTTCGCCACGCTCGCCGCGCAGGTCAGCGAGGACCCCGCCACCCGGTTCGAGGGCGGCGATCTGGGGTATTTCACGCGCGAGGGCATCCTGCCCGCCTTCGCCTCGGTGGCGTTCGAGACGCCGGTAGGGCAGGTTTCCGAGCCTTTCGAGACCGAGTTCGGCTGGCACGTTCTCACCGTCGTCGACCGGCGCAACCAGCCGCGCCCGAGCCTGGAAGAGATGCGCCCGCGCATCGTGCGCTTCCTCACGCTGGAGGGCATCCAGAGCCTGCTCGACGAGATCCGCGAGACCTATCCGGTCACCCGGGTCGCCGCCCCGGCGCCGCAGGAATTGCGTGCCGTCCCCGAGGTCGACAGGCCCGAGGACCTACCCGGCGAATCCGGGCCCGATGTCGATCTGCCCGCCGACCCGGGTTAACCAAGGCGAAACCCTGTTTGCCCGCAAGCGCTTCACGCAAGGCCGCGACCCATGCATGCTGAGACCCGGAATATCCTGCTCGTGAGCGCCTGCGCCCTGCTCGACACCGACGGGCGTGTGCTGATCACGCGAAGGCCCGAAGGCAAGGCGATGGCCGGCCTGTGGGAATTCCCCGGGGGGAAGGTCGAGCCCGGCGAAACCCCCGAACGAGCCGTGGTGCGCGAACTGCGCGAGGAACTGGGAGTGGAGCCGTGCGAGCGTTGCCTGCAGCCATTCGCCTTCGCCTCCCATCCGCTCGACGGCGGAGGCCATCTGCTGATGCCGCTCTATGTCTGCCGCAAGTGGGACGGCTTCCCCGATCCGAAGGAGGGCCAGGCGATCGCCTGGGTGCGCACCGGCGAGCTGAAGGACTACCCCATGCCGCCGGCCGACATTCCGCTGGCAGCGGAGCTGCGCGACCGGCTCACCGGAGCGCGCGTGCTCGACTGAACGCCTTCCTCGCCGACGAGCGCGCGGCCACCAGCATCGAATACGCCCTGATCGCCTCGATCGTCTCGATCGCGATCGTCACCGCGGTGACCTCGATCGGGGGCACGCTGACGGGCTGGGCCTGGGACGTCGTCGCAGGTTTCAACCAGTAACTAGCCGCCCGCCTTCTCGCCGGCGCTCCGCTCGCTCACCCCGAGCGCCTCGGCCAGGCGCACCTGCGCGCTGCCGGGCCGCTTCGGCTTCGGCTGATCGGGATGCGGGGCCCACCCTGCCGCATGGATGATCTCGAACGTGGCGGGCATCTTGCCGTCGGCTTCGGCGAACGTCTCCGCATAGATCTCGGCCGTGCGCACGAAGAAGGATTTCGCTACCGGTGTCCTCGGCCGGTCCTTCAGGGCGCTCGTCTCGCCCATCTTCCTCAGATCGCGCATCAGCGCGAAGGCATTGGGGTAGCGCGCCTTGACGCGGTCCACGTCGCTGACCGGCATGGCAAAGCCCGCCCGTGCCAGGAGACCTGCCATGTCCACCGTGTCCGCGAAGGGGGAGACGCGGGGGCTGACCCCGCCCTTCAGCTCGCCCTCGGCCGCCATCAGGGACTGGCGCAGCTCGGTGAGCGTCGCGCCCCCGAAGAGGGCGCAGGCGAAGAAGCCGTCGGGCTTCAGGGCCCGGTTGATCTGGATGAGGGCGCCGACGAGATCGTTGGTCCAGTGCAGCGAGAGGCAGGAAAGCACGAGATCGACGCTCTCCTCGGCGATCGGGAGATGCTCCTCGTCGAGCGCGACGCCGGACCAGGCGCTCCGCGCCGCCAGCGCCGGGGAGAGATCGGCCTCGATGACCCGGCCGAGCTTGCCCGCCGCGTCCGGGCGCGCCTTCAGCGCCCGGCCCAGCGCACCGCCCCCGCCCAGCATCAGGCAGGTGTCGAAATCGCGCGTGACGGCCGTCAGCCGGTCGACCAGGTCCTCGGCCGCCCTTGCGTGCAGGAAGTCGAAGGCGTCAAACTCGCCCGCGGCGCGCTCGCGCCGGCGTTTGAGGAGCGTGCGGTCGAACAGGACGGGCGGGCCGCCCGCCGCCGCCTCGGCCGGCTGGCGCGGCGCTGGGGAGGCTGGATGTGTCTCGGTCATGGGCCCGATATGGGCTGAACGTGCTCGAAAGAAAAGCGGCGGGGGCGGCGCGCTGGCTCGCCGATCTGGTCTGGCCGCCGCTCTCGGCCCTGTCGAACGCGCCGGTCGGCCGGCCCGGCGAACTCACGCCGCAGGACTGGTCGAAGATCGTCTTTCTCGAGGCGCCGTGGTGCAGCGCCTGCGGGGTGCCTTTTCCCTATCCGGCGGGCGAGGGGGCCCTGTGCGGCGCGTGCGCGGCGCGGGCCCCGGTCTATTCGAGGGCGCGATCGGCCTTCGTCTACGACGCCCAGAGCCGCACGCTCGTCTTGTCGCTGAAGCATGGCGGGCGCACCGACGCGCTGGCCGCGTTCGGGCCGTGGATGGCCCGGGCCGGAGCGGAGTGCCTCGCAGGGGCCGATGTCCTACTCCCCGTGCCGCTGCATCCGCGCCGCCTGCGCCAGCGCCGCTTCAACCAGTCCTTCCTGCTGGCCCGTGCCGTGTCGCGCGCGAGCGGCGTTCCGCTCGATGCCCACGTCCTCAGGCGCATGCGCGCCACACCGAGCCAGGGCGGGCTCTCGGCCAAGGGGCGCGCGCGCAACGTCGCGGGCGCGTTCGCGGTGCGCGAGGCGGCGAAGGCGGGCGTGAAGGGTCGGCGCTTCGTGCTGGTCGACGACGTTTTCACCACCGGCGCGACGCTGGAGGCCTGCGCGCGGGCGCTGAAGCGGGCCGGTGCCGAAGATGTGAGCGCGATCACGCTGTCACGCGTTGTTAAGCCGGTCGATCCTCTTAAATAAGGTCGACATGGAAATTGCGCCGGCTCCGCGCCGGGCGCCCCGCCACTTACGGAGACCCGAGCCGCTCATGGCCAAAGTCACGATCTACACCCGCCCGATGTGCCCCTACTGCGTGCGCGCGGTGCAGCTGTTGAAGCAGAAGGGCGTCGATTTCGAGGAGATCGATGCCGGCTTCGACCGCCTGAAGAAGGAGGAGATGGTCTCCCGGGCGAACGGCGCGCGCACCTTCCCGCAGATCTTCGTCGGCGAGACCCATGTGGGTGGCTGCGACGACATGTTCGCGCTCGAACGCCGGGGCGAGTTCGACGCGCTTCTGCAACGCGAAGGCGCCAGATGAGCCGCGTGAAGGTCGCCCTCATCCAGATGCGCTCGGGCACCGACCCCGAACGCAATCTCGACGACGCGGAGGCCATGATCCGCGAGGCGGCGGGCCAGGGCGCGAAATTCGTGCTGACGCCCGAGACCACCAATCTCGTCCAGAAGGATACCCAAAGGCTCTTCGAGACGCTGAAGAGCCCGGTCGAGGATCCGGCCCCGATCCGCTTCGCCCGGCTCGCCGAGGCGCTGAAGATCGATCTCCTGGCCGGGAGCTTCGCCCTGCTGGGCGCCGACGGGCGGGCGGTCAACCGCTCGCACCTGTTCGGGCCGGACGGGGAGGTGAAGGCGCTCTACGACAAGATCCACATGTTCGACGTCGAGATCGGCGGGGGCGAGAGCTGGAAGGAGTCGGCCAATTACAAGCCGGGCGACCGCGCCGCCATCGCCGATGCGGCGGGCATGAAGGTCGGGCTCTCCATCTGCTACGATCTCAGATTCCCCTATCTCTACAGGCGCCTGGCCCAGGCCGGCGCGCTCGCGCTGACGGTGCCGAGCGCCTTCACCCGGCCCACCGGGCGCGCGCACTGGGAGGTGCTGCTGCGCGCGCGCGCGATCGAGACCGGCTCCTGGGTGCTCGCCCCGGCCCAGGGCGGCCGCCACGAGGACGGGCGCAAGACCTGGGGGCACTCGATGGTCGTCGGGCCGTGGGGCGAGGTTGTCGGGGCCCTATCCGGCGACGACCCGGGCATTCTCTATGCGGAGATCGACGCGGAGGAGGCGCTCGAGGCGCGCCGGCGCATTCCCGCCCTGAGCCATGACCGCGAGATCACCGGTCCGGGAAAGCCGGCATGATCCGCTACGCCCTCCAGTGTGCCGAAGAGCACCGCTTCGAGGCCTGGTTCTCCTCCTCTTCCGACTACGACCGGCAGGCCGAGGCCGGCCTCGTCGAGTGTCCGCATTGCGGCTCGCTCGAGGTTCGAAAGCAGGTCATGGCCCCGGCGATCGCAAGGGGGGAGAGGCGCGAGACGATGGCTGCGGGCGGGCCGCAGGGGCTTGGCGATTTCGAGACGCTCGCGCGCAAGGTCCAGGCCCATATCCGGAACAATTTCGACTATGTCGGACCCGACTTCGCAAACGAGGCCCGCGCCATGCATGCCGGGGACAAGCCGGAGCGCCTGATCTACGGCGAGGCCACCCGCGAGGAGAGCGAGAAGCTCGCCGAGGACGGCATCCCCTGCGCCCCGCTGCCCGCCCCGTTCGCCCCGGTCCCGCCGAAGAAGGCGAACTGATCACGCGTAGGCGTAGGGTCCGCCGCGCTGCAGGGCGGCCTGGTAGGCCTCGCGGGCGTGGACGCGTTCCAGGAAGCTCCTGATCGCGGGCCTGCCCGACAGGTCGGCGCGCGTGCTCGCGGCCTCGAGCGGGAAGCTCATCATGATGTCGGCGAGAGTGAAGTGCTGGCCGGCGAACCAGCCGGTCTCTTCCAGGCTCTTTTCCCAGTAGTCCACATGCTCGGCCACCCGCGGATCGACGAAGCCGTCCATCGTCTTGTTCGCCACCGCCCTGACCACCGGCTTCATGACGAAGGGCGCGTTCTCCGGCAGGCGCGAGAAGACGAGCTTGAGCAGCAGCGGCGTCATCGCCGAGCCCTCGGCATAGTGCAGCCAGTAGGTGACGGCGCGCGCATCGGGCGTGCCCCGCTCCGGCATCAGCGGACCGGCGCCGTGGGCCTCCAGGATGTATTCGAAGATCGCCCCGGTCTCGGCCACCGTCACACCGTTCTCGGTGATCACAGGGCTCTTGCCGAGCGGGTGGACCTCGTAGAGGTCCTTCGGCGCGAGCATCGTGCGCTTGTCGCGCTCGTAGCGCTTGACCTCGTAGGGGATCTGCAGCTCCTCGAGGAGCCAGAGCACGCGCTGCGAGCGCGAGTTTTCCAGGTGATGCACGGTGATCATGAAGGCCTCCCTGTGCGTCCAAGCTAGGCCGGGCGGGGGCAAAAGCAAAACCCCCGGCGCCGGGGCCGGAGAGCGGTCTCAACGCAGTCGCTGCATGCCGGGTCCGAAGCCCGGCGCAGGCCGGGCGGTGAAGCCGTGGCGTTCGTAAAAGGCCTCAGCCCCCTGCGCGCACATCAGCATGATCCGGGCGCCGGGAAACCCCGCCTCGGCCCGTTCGATGAGCCGTTTTGCGATCGCGTCGCCGATTCCGCGTCCTCGCCATGCCGGACTGACGATCATATCTTGCATGTACAGATAGAGTCCGTCTCCCACGATCCGGCCGAAGCCTACGATCTCTGCGTCGCTGTCCTTGGCCGTACAGGCCAGGAGCGACCGCTCGAGAGCCTGCCGGGCAAGCTCCGGTGAAATCTCTCCCCAGCCACAGGCGGCGCGAAATGCGCTGAACGAGGCGGGTGGCGGACTGTCGTCTGTGAGGACAATGCCGGGGATCCGCACTGCTTTTCTCTCCATGAGAATTGGGTAACACTGCGTGGATCCCGTCAGACTGGCAAGAAAACCCCCGGCGCCGGGCCGGGGGTTTGATCCTTTCGAGTCGGCGATGTGCTCCCGCGCCTGCGGGGGAGCAAACCGCGGCGCGGGTGACGGCGTCTACTGCATACGCTCCAGCGCCACCGCCGTGGCTTCGCCGCCGCCGATGCACAGCGAGGCGACGCCCTTCTTCAGGTCGTGGGCTTCCATGGCGGCCAGCAGGGTCACCATGATGCGCGCGCCCGAGGCGCCGATCGGGTGGCCGAGCGCACAGGCGCCGCCGTTCACGTTGATGATCTCGTGGGACAGGCCGAGTTCCTTGATGGCGATCATCGGCACCACGGCGAACGCCTCGTTGATCTCCCACAGATCGACGTCCTTCGTCGACCAGCCGGCCTTTTCCAGCACCTTCCTCATCGCGGGGACCGGCGCGGTGGTGAAGTATTTCGGCTCGTGCGCGTGGGCGGCGGTTGCGGTGATCTTGGCGATCGGCTTCAGGCCGCGGCGCTCGGCCTCGGACAGGCGCATCATGACGAGCGCGGCCGCGCCGTCGGAGATGGCGGACGCGTTCGCGGCGGTCACCGTGCCGTCCTTGGAGAAGGCCGGGCGCAGCTGCGGGATCTTCTCCGGCTTGGCGCGGCGGGGCAGCTCGTCGGTGTCGATCGTCACGTCGCCGCCCTTGGTGGAGATCGTGATCGGGGTGATCTCGCGCTTGAAGCCGCCGTTCTCGTTCGCCTTCTGGGCCCGCTTCAGGGTCTCGATGGCGTAGGCGTCCTGGTCCTCGCGGGTGAACTGGTGCTCGCTCGCGATCATGTCGGCATACACGCCCATCGCCTTCTTCTCGTAGGCGTCTTCCAGCCCGTCCTGGGCCATGTGGTCCTTGACCATGTCGTGGCCGTACTTGAAGCCGGTGCGGTGGTTCGCCAGCAGGTGCGGGGCGTTGGTCATGGATTCCATGCCGCCCGCCACGATCACGCTGGCGTCGCCGGCGTGGATCGCGGCGCGGCCCATGATCGCGGCCTGCATGCCCGAGCCGCACATCTTGTTCAGCGTCGTGGCCTCGACGGACTTGGGCAGGCCGGCCTTGATCGCGGCCTGGCGGGCCGGGGCCTGGCCCTGACCGGCGCCGAGCACGTTGCCCATGTAGATCATGTCGACATCGTCGCCGGCGACGCCGGCCTCGGCGAGGGCGGCCTTGACCGCCTCGGCGCCGAGTTCGTTGGCCGACAGGGGGGCGAGCTCGCCCAGGAGGCCGCCCATCGGCGTGCGGGCCATGCCCACGATGACAATCGGATCGTCGCTCATGCGTACATCTCCTTGGAGGAAGGATGGTATCGATGTGAAAGCCGTCGCCTCGGGGGCGGCCCTCGGATAGGATCGGGCGCCAGATGAGACCTTTATACCGCACTGCGTCAAGAGCGCTCGCATCTGCGAAAGAGCGGCTGACGCGCTGGCCGGGACGGCGTAACTGGCGCGAAGTCCTTGCGCTGGCGGTACTCTTCACGATCGCGGCCGGGCTGACGGCGCGCCTGTCACCGGGGCTTCGCGCAACGCTCGGCGATGACCCGCCGGCCCTGCCCGGGCTCGCCGGCGTGATGCTCGCCGCCTTCCTCATTCCCGCCCTCGGCGAGGAGCTGGTCTTTCGCGGGCTGCTCCAGCCCGCGCGCCTGAAGGGTTTCCGCGGCCATGCCGCGAGCAGCGCGAGCCTTGCCGCCTTCGTGGCCTGGCATCCTGTTCAGGTCTGGCTCGGCCTGCCTCATGCGCAGCCCGTCTTCCTCAGCCCGGACTTTCTCTGGCTGGCCGGCCTGCTCGGGCTCTTCACCACGTTCAGCGTGCACCGCTCGGGCAGCTTGTGGCCCGCGGTCCTCCTGCACTGGTTTGCCGTCCTGCTGTGGAAGCTCGCAGGCGGATAACTCCAGAACTTGAATTCCGTAAAAATAAAACCTTTACGAGTGGTAGGCTTCGAGTTCTAATACGCGCCAAAGTTTTATTGGTGGCGCATGATCAACCTCAAGGAATTCATACAGGCCGTGCAGGACGCGGTGGTGGATGCAGCCCACACGGTTCGCGAGCACAATCTGCAGCTCGCCTACAAGGCCTTCGACATCATCCCGCCCAAGCCGCCCGAACCCGACGAGGAGGATGAGCCCGAGGGCGAGCCGCCCCCGGATGGACGGCCTCGCGGGTTGACCGTGCGCTCGCCCGACCGCGCCCAGGCCGGCCGCCGCGGCGGCAAGGGCGGGCGCGGCGGCAAGGGCGGGCGCGGCGGACGCGGCGGAGAGGGCGAACCTGCGCCGGAAGGTCCCCCGATTCTGACGCCGAAGCTGGTCGCGTTCCAGTTTCCCGTCGACACCCCCGACGGGCCGGGCGTGCACACCGCCTACGTGCCCATCGCGAGCCTCATGGGAACGCAGAATTTCGAGATCACGGAGTTCAAGCTGAACCTGAAGGTCTCGGTGGCGGAGACACGCGACAAGGGCGTGATGCTCTCGCTCGGAGGCCCGGCGCGCAAGCGCGCTGCCAGGGCCGGAGAGGCCGAGAGCGAGCCCGAGATCGAGATGGGGACGATCGAGGTCGTCATCAAAAGTACCCAGCCGCCAGGCGGCTATTACGAACTCATCCAGGGTTATGACCGGGCCTTGAGGGCCGATATCCCGGGCTGAGGCCGATCCGCCGGGTGGGCGGTGCGCCATGACTGACGAAGGAGATGTTTATGGCAATGAACGACGAACTGGTCTCGATGGCCCAGGCCTTCACCGGCCTTCCGATGCGCGACCTGATCGGCGGCCCGCTTATGGCGGCCACCGAGGCGAACAACCAGATGGTGATGACGCAGACGCGGTACATGCTGGACACCGGCTTCAACCGGATCGAGGTCGAGGGCACCGACCCCAAGCAGTACCGCTATGACCCGATCATGGTGAACCTGAAGCTGCGCCGTCCGGTCGTCAGCGAGACCGTCAAGGAAGACGGCACGACCGAGGTCAAGGTCGATACCGTCGAGACCGATGTCGAGGTGCCGATCCTGACCCTGATGCCGATCCCCACGCTGGGGGTGGACGAGGTCGACATCAGCTTCGACATGGAGGTGAAGTCCAGCTACGGCTCGACCCAGTCCACCTCCCAGGACAGGTCCCTGGCGGCGGAATCGAGCTTCGAGGCCAAGCTTGGCTACGGTCCGTTCTCGGTCTCGATCAAGGGCTCGGTGGCCTACAGCGAGAAGAGCTCGGCTTCCAGCGAGGTCACGCGCAGCGCGTCCAACTCGGCCAAGTACCACGTTCAGGTCCACGCCTCCCAGCAGGACATTCCGCGCGGGCTCGATCTGATCCTGAAGGCCTACTCGGAGAATATCGGCCCGTTCACCCTGCCCAAGGAGAAGGAGAAGCAGGCCGCCTGATCCCCCTTCGATGCGGGCGCGCAATCGACCCGGGAGGCGCAGGCCTTCCGGGTTTCGCGTTCCAGGGGGAGGGCGGTCAGATCCCGGCGCGCGCGCGGATCGTCTGCGGCGTCTCGCCGGCCTCGCGCAGGGCTCGCAGCGTCAGCGACCGGTCGCGCTTGGCGAAGCGTCGGCCCTCCTCGTCCAGCAGCAGCCGGTGGTGGCGGTATCGGGGGGCGGGCCAGTCCATCAGCGCCTGGATCAGGGCGTGGACATGGGTGGCGAAGAACAGGTCCTGGCCGCGGATGACGTGGGTGATGCCCTGCAGCGCGTCGTCATGGGTGCAGGCGAGATGGTAGCTCGTGCCCACATCCTTGCGCCCCAGGATCACGTCGCCGAGCGTTTCCGGCCGCGCCGCCACCTCGCCATGCTCGCCCTCCGGGCCCTCGCCCTCCTCGATGAAGGACAGCCGGTCGAAGCGCGCGCCGAGATGCTCGCGGCAGGCGCGCATGGACAGGCGCCAGGCGAAGGCCTCCCCGGCGGCGAGGCGCGCCTCTTCCTCCTCTTCGCTCATCGGTTCTGCAGGACCGGGATAGATCACGCCCTCCGGGCCTTCGCCGGGGTGATGGGGGGCCCGCCCGATCTCCTCGGCGATCTCCCTGCGGGTCTTGAAGCAGCGATAGACGAGGCCGCGCGAGGCGAGGCTCTCCAGCACCCGGGCGTACTCGGGAAAATGCGCGCTCTGGCGGCGCACCGGGCTCTCCCACCCGAGGCCCAGCCAGGCAAGGTCCTCGACGATCGCCGCCTCGAATTCCGGCTTGCAGCGGGCGAGGTCGATATCCTCGATGCGCAGGAGGAAGCGCCCGCCCGCCGCCCGCGCCGCCTCGTAGGCGGTGAGTGCGGAAAAGGCGTGGCCGAGATGCAGCAGCCCGGTCGGGGAGGGGGCGAAGCGGGTGATGAAGTCGCTCATGGCTCCCCTGCTAGCACCGGCTGCGCGCGGGGCGAAGCGATGGCTTCAATCCTTCGGCGCGGGGCCTATGATCGCGGCGAACCGCAACGGCAGGGCACGTACATTTATGATCCTCATCGACGGACCGCGCATCGCGCCGAAGACCGGCACGGCGAAGAAGCTGGTGATCCTGTTCCACGGCTACGGCTCGAACGGGGCCGATCTCGCCGGGCTGGCGCAAGCCTGGGCGCCCGACTTCCCCGACGTCGCCTGGGCCTCGCCCAACGCGATCGAACAGGTGCCGGGCTATCCCGGCGGCTACCAGTGGTTCCCGATCTCGCGGCTCGATCCGGCCCTGATGGAGGCCGGCGTGCGCCAGGCGGGCCCGGCCGCGCAGCACTTCATCAATTCGGAACTCAAGCGCTGGAACCTCGCCGAGAAGGACCTCGTCCTCGTGGGGTTCTCGCAGGGCACGATGATGGCGCTGCACTGCGGGCTGCGGCGCGACGAGACCCCGGCCGGGATCATCGGCTATTCCGGCGCGCTCGCCGGCCCGGAACGGCTGAAGCAGGAGATCAGCGCCAGGCCGCCCGTGCTCCTGATTCACGGCGACCGCGACGATGTGCTGCCCCCGGCGATGACGCTGATGGCCGCCCAGGGCCTGTGCGCGGCCGGTGCGGGGGCGGAGTTCCACTTCTCGCCCGGCCTGCCGCACTCGATCGGGCCGGACGGGCTGGAACTTGGCGCGCGCTTCATGAAGGCGGCCTTCGCCGGGCGGTATGCGCAATAGAACCCGGCGTCCGCCGGCCGCGTCCCGCCGAATGCCGGCCGCACTTGAAATCGGCCTAGATGCATGTTTTCCCGAACTGTTACGCGGCTGTCACAGCGGCGACACATGGAGTACTATACAGTCCGGCCCGAATACCGGGCCCTCAAGTGATTCGTTTTTGCGAGTCAGGGCTTTGACCGAAGGAGGCGCGTCTTCACGACGGTGCTTGCATACCGGGACCAGGCCAGCGCCCCGCAGCGGGGCGCGGCGGCGGTCTCGCCCTGGCGGGGGAGGCGGTGATGACGATGAACGTCTCCCGGATCGCCCCGCAGGACCTGCGCTGCCTCGTGCTGAACGCGGACTACCAGCCGCTTTCCTACTACCCCCTGTCGACCTGGCCCTGGCAGGAAGCGATCAAGGCGGTCTTCCTGGAACGCGTCGACATCGTGTCCGAATACGACCGGGCCATCCGCTCGCCGAGCTTCGAGATGAAGGCGCCCTCGGTCGTGGCGCTGCGCGACTATGTCAGCCAGGACCGCCCGCCGGCCTTCACCCGGTTCAACGTCTTCCTGCGCGACGGCTTCACATGCCAGTATTGCGGCACGAACAAGCTCGACATGCTCACCTTCGATCACGTCGTGCCGCGCTCGCGCGGCGGACAGACGAGCTGGGAGAACATCGTCGCGGCCTGCGCTCCGTGCAACCTGAAGAAGGGTGGCAAGCTGCCGCGCGAGGCCGGCATGCCGCTGCTGAAGCCCGCCGAGCGCCCGAGCATGCACCAGCTGCAGGCGACCGGGCGCCGCTTCCCGCCGAAATACCTGCACGAGAGCTGGCTGGATTATCTCTACTGGGATGTCGAGCTGGAGGCTTGAGACAGCTCCCTCCTGCCCCTTGATGGGGGAGGGGGCAGGCGCGCAGCACCAGACGAGGGGGTGGCTCCAGCTCGCACTGCCGGGAACCTGCGCTCGTCACCCCCTCTGTCCCGGCTCTTCGAGTTGGGACAGCTTTCCCATCAAGGGGGGAGCGGGGGACCCAAGGATCACCGCTTGATGAACGACTGCCCCATGCCCCGACGCCCCACCATCGCGCTTGCCTACGATTTCGACGGCACGCTCTCGCCCGGCTCCATGCAGGAGCATTCCTTCATTCCCGAGATCGGCGAGGACAAGGAGACCTTCTGGCAGCGCTCGAACGAGGAGGCGGCCAGGCTCGGTGCGGACCGCACGCTGATCTACATGCACCACATGGTCCGCGCGGCCGAGAACGCGGACAAGCCTTTCACCCGCGCCGATATCCGCCGCCACGGGGAGAGCGTGAGCTTCTTTCCCGGGGTGGAGGACTGGTTCGGCCGCATCCGCGCCTATGGCGATGAGAGGGGGCTGGAGGTCACCCATTTCATCATCTCCTCGGGGCTGCGCGAGATGATCCTGGGCACCGCGATCGGGGACAAGGTGACGGACGTCTTCGCCTGCGATTTCAAGTACGACGCCAACCAGGTGCCGGTCTGGCCGGCGCTGGCGGTGAACTACACCACGAAGACGCAATTCCTCTTCCGCATCAACAAGTGGGCGCTCGATCTTTCAGACGACCGTGCGGTCAATGCCTACACGCCCGAGGACGAGCGCCCGGTCCCCTTCCGCAACATGATCTTCCTCGGCGACGGGGAGACCGACGTGCCCTGCATGCGCACGGTCAAGGCGAGCGGCGGGGTCTCCATCGCCGTCTATGCGCCGGGCGACGAGAAGGGCGAACGGACCGCACAGGGCCTCATCGCCCAGAACCGCGTCCATGCCGCGCGCATCGCCGACTACACCGAAGGCTCTGCGCTCGACGGCTACGTGAAGGCGGCGATCGACCGCATGGCGGCGGTGGAGAAGTTGAAGGCGCTGGAGGGGTAGCGCTTCCTTTCTTCGTCCCTCTCCCCTGTCATGGCCCCGCTTGACCGGGCCACCCATGTCTTTCCGGTGACGAGAGGTCCGGCGTCGACGTTCACGCCTGGGTCGCCCGGTCTGTGCTTCGCACGGCCGGAGGATGACAGTGGGGGTTCACATCTTCTCCGTCACCCGGATCGCCACGCGGCATCCCGCCTTGATCAGGCCGGACAGCAGCGGATAGCCGAACGCGTCCTTCGCGCCTTCCTCGACCGCGGTGTCCTTGTGGGCGATTTCCTCCTCGCGGAAGCGGTCGAAGGTGGCGGCCAGCTCGCTCTCGCCCATCGCGGTGAGTTCCTCCACCTGGTCGGCGTAATGACCCTCGATCACGCTCTCGACCGCCTCGGTGCAGGCGTGGGCGGCCTTCTCTCCCATCAGGGCGGTGGCCGCGCCGAGCGCGTAGCCGGCGAGATTGGTCAGCGGGGCGAGGACGGTGGGGCGCACGCCGCGTTCCATCAGCAGGGAGTCGAAGGCGTCGAGATGGTGCTGCTCGTCGGCTTCCATGTGGCGCAGCTGGCCGGCGATGCGCGCCTTTTTCGGCAGCTTTCCGAACACGGCGAGCTGGCCGCGATAGATCTGCACCGCGCCGTACTCGCCGGCATGGTCGACGCGGATCATCTCCTCCACGCGGCGCGGATTGTTCACCGTGCCTGGGCGCCTCACGCGGCGGCGGGTAAATCCGGTCTCGGCCATGGCTTAGAGCTCCGTATTGCGGAAGGCGCTGGCGAAGGACATGGCGCCAAGCGCGGCGGAGATGATCGCGTTCCAGCCGGCCATGGAGATGCCGAGCAGCGACCAGGCGATCTCGTCGCAGAGCACCACATTGGTGCGCTCGCTCAGCGCCGCGTTGAGCTCGGCAAGGCTGATCGCCCCGCCGCCCGACGCGGTGCAGCTCGCCGGCCCGGCCCACAGCCCGTACTCGATCCCGGCATGGGTGACGCCCCAGTAGAGGCTGACGAGGAAGAGGAGGCCGAGGATCCAGCTCAGCAGGCGCGAGACCCGCCGCACCGCGCCGCTGATCTGGATGGCGGCGAAGCTCGCCAGCCCGAAGGCGAGCGCGGCGGCGTGGGCCCAGCGCTGGGTGATGCACAGCGGGCAGGGCGGCAGGCCGCCGAGATGCTCGAAGGCGAAGGCGCCGGCGAGCAGGGCGCCGGAGGCGAGGGCGCCCAGGAGCGGCCAGCGGGCCGGGTGCAGGACGAGGTCGATGATGCGTGTCGCGGTCATGGCCGGACTATAGGCCGTCCCGCTCGGGGCTGGCGAGGGGCGTCCTGCCGCAGGTCACGGGCTCGTGACGCCTCAGGCGCCGCGCTCCATGCCCAGCAGGGAGTAGATGAAGTCCTTCAGCACGCCGGCGAACGCCTCGCCCAGGATCAGGAAGCCGGCGGTCAGGATCGCGATCCACACGAGGCCGAGCACGAGGCCGGCCAGCACCAGCAGCCCGTCGCGCGTGATCAGCCCCAGCGAGGCGATCGCGATGGCGATGCCGGGGGTGGAATTGGTCAGCGGCAGCGGTACGAGGATCGAGGCGCAGAACAGGATGAAGACCGCGCCGACCGCCTGTTCGGCGCGCGGACCGGAGAGCCAGACGAGGCGCGGTCGGGCGAGGGCCTCGAGCCAGCCGAACCATTTGCGCGCGCCCCTCGCCATGCGGGCGAGGTCGGCCTTCGCGATCATGCGGGCCTTGAAGCGGGCCGGCAGCCAGGGCTCGGCCCGGCCGATCGCCATCTGGAGGCTGAGCGCCATCATCGGCAGGGCGACGATCTGCGGTACGCCGTAGAGGAAGGGAATGCACACCGGAATCGCGAGCGCGAACAGGACGACGCCGAAGGCCCGCTCGCCGAGCCCCTCCATGAAGTCGATCAGCCTGAGCCCGCCCTCCGGCGCGGCGGCATGGATCGCTTCCAGCGCCGCGACGAGCCCGCCATGGGGCAGGACGTCCTCGTCGATCGGATCCTGGTAGTCGCTCATCGAGTCTCCCGCTGCCCGGTTCGCGCGGGACCCTAGGCATGCGCCGCGGGGGCGTAAAGGCGCACCGTCACAGACGCTCCGCGAGGATGCGCTTCAGCGCCTCGGCGTTGTTCTTCTCCCGGTCCTTGGCGGCGTAGAGCAGGGTGACGTCGCCGTCCCGGGCGAGATCCTTCAGCGTTTCCAGCGCTTCCTCGGCCTCCTCGGACGGCTCGTCGAGCTCGGCGCGGTAGGCCTCGACGAAGTCCTCGAAATCCTCGCCGCTGCCGTGATAGCGCTTCCTGAGATCGTGGCTCGGTGCGAGCTCCTTCAGCCAGTAGTCGATCCTGGCGTCCTCCTTCTTGATGCCGCGCGGCCAGAGCCGGTCGACGAGCACGCGCGTTCCGTCCTCCTCGCTGGCCTCGTCGTAGATGCGCTTGGTGGTGAGGGTCATGGACGGGGCTCCAGGATCAGAAGGGTCGAGCTGCCGTGCGCGCAGATCCGGCCACGCGAATCGCTCAGTCTGGCCTCGGCCGTGATGACGCGGCGGCCGGCGGCGACGACGCGGGCGTCGCAGCGCAGCGCGCCCGCGTCCGCGGCGATCGGGGCGGTGAAGTTCACCTTGGTCTCGACTGTGGTATAGCCCGAGCCGGCCGGCAAGAGCGTGTGGCCGGCGCAGCCCGCCGCGCTGTCGATCAGCGTCATCGCCCATCCCCCGTGGACCCCGCCCATCGGGTTGAGCAGGGCCGAACCGGTCTCGCCCGTGAACACGGCCTGACCAGTGCCGGCCTCTGTCAGGCGGAAGTTCAGGATCTCGCAGATCGGCGGATGGGGCAGCCGGCCCTCGATGATCGCGTGGAGAAATTCGAGCCCGGTGAGGCCCGCGGCCTCCTTCGGCTCGGCCAGACCGTACCGGTACGACGCGGATGCCATGTCCATTTCCTTGGATATACATATATTGTATATGCATAAACCCATGACCGATGACTCGCAAGATGCTCCCGCGCCGGGCGGGCTGATCGAGGCGGCGCGCGCCGTGCGCTCCGACCCGGGTGCGCGCCTGCGCCGGCTGGCGCGGGCTTGGGAGCGCTCGCTCGACGCCGCCATCGCGCCGTCCGGGCTCACCAGTGCGCAGTTCACGCTGATGGCGCTGGTGGCCGGCGCACGCGACGACCGGATCGGCGCGATCGCGCAGCAGGCCGGACTCGATCCCTCCACCCTCTCGCGCACGCTCGCGGGTCTCGAACGCGCCGGTCTTCTCGAGATCACAACGGTCGAGCGCGACCGGCGCCGGCGGGCCGCCTGGCTGACCGAGACGGGGCTGCGCTGGCTTGCACAAGCCCTGCCGCTCTGGCGCGAGGCCCATCGGGACTGGGAGCAGGAGACGCCCGAGATCGACATGCTTCTGGACAGGCTGACGCCTGGTCCCGACTAGTTCGCCGGCTCGGCCGGGCCCGTGCCGCACAGCGCCCCTTTTGCGCCGCGCGAAGCCGTGAGATAGAAAACCTCCACCGGTACGCGGGCGTGGCGGAACTGGTAGACGCAGGGGACTCAAAATCCCCCGGCCGCAAGGCCTTGTCGGTTCGAGTCCGACCGCCCGTACCAGCCTACGCTCGCTGCGCGAGCTTCGGCCAGGCAAGCCCCGGAATCGCAGTTTCGCGCACGCCAGCGCTAATGCTGCGCCGCGCTCTCTTCACGCTCCGTGCCGGCCCGAGCGCTCGCGGCATAGGAAAAGCGCACGCCGACGCGGGTGCCGCCGGCCTCGGTCCTCTCGCGGACGAGGTTGCCGCCCATCTGCTGGGCGAAGGCGGACATCAGGGTGGAGCCGGTGCCTTCCCCGGCGCCCTCGGCCAGGCCCGAGCCGTCGTCGGCCACCGCGATCTCGTAGCGGTCCGCGCCGAGCCTGGCGAGGCTGACGCGGATGGTCCCGCGCATGCGGTCCTCGAAGGCGTGCTTGAAGGCATTGTTGGCCGCTTCGGTCACGAACAGGGCAAGCGGCACCGCATAGTCGGGTTCGAACTCGATGTCCTCGCTCTCCACCTCCACCGCGACGGCCTGTTCGGCCGCCTTGGAGGCGTCGGAGACATAATGCAGCAGTTCTCGAAGGAAGGGGCGCATCTCGACCTGGCGCAGGTCCTCGGCCTCGTAGAGGCTGCGGTGAACCAGGGCGAGCGCGTTGATGCGCCGTCGCGCCTCGAACAGGGCCTGCCGCCCCGGCCCGTCCGGCAACCGTCCGGCCTGCAGGTTCAGCAGGCTGACGATGACCTGGAGATTGTTCTTCACCCGGTGGTGGATCTCGCGCAGCAGCGCGGTGCGCTGCTCGACCGCGCTCTCCAGCGCACTGCGCTGCTCCTCGAGCGAGGCCGCCATCTTGGCGAGCGTCGTTGCGAGTTCCTCGACCTCGGCGGGCGCCTTCTCGGCGCGGCGCGGATCGATGTCGAGCCGGCCCGAACCGTACAGGCGCGCGATGCGCCGCAGGTAGGTCAGCCAGCGCAGGACGAAGCGGTCGATCGCGATCCACACGCAGACGATGGCGAGTGTCCACATCAGGAAGGGGATGAGGATGGTGCCCGCGAGGTCGTAGCCGGTCCAGGCCGAATAGGCCGGGCCGGGAGTGAGAAGCACGGTGCCGAAGCGGCGTTCGACCAGGGGGGAGAAGGTCAGGGTGCGCCCGGGCGCGGCCTCCGGCTGCTGCACGATGATCGTGTCCTCGGCGGCAAGGGCCTCGGCGAGAAGCTCCGCGGGCAGGGTATCGAAGGGCAGGCGCTGGCCGCCCAGGGTGAACACGCCTTCGTGGTTGAAGAAGGCGAGCGTGGCCTCGGGGGGCAGATAGTTCTCGTCGACGAGGCGCAGGGCCGCCGCCGCGTCGACGGCGATGGCCACCGCGCCGGCGAACTCGCCGGCGATCTCGAACGGGTGGGCGATCAGCATGATCGGGCGCCGCGAGAGGTCGCCCGGCTGCACCCGGGTGAAGAGCGGACCGCCCCGCGCCTGGATGTCTTCGAACCAGGCGAGGCCCCCGGCGCTGAAGTCGAGATCCGTGCCGAGCCCAGCGCAGCGCACCCGGCCGGTCGCGTCGGTGATGGCGATGTTGGAGACGACGATGTCGGTCTCGGCGATGCGCGCGAGCGCGCGGTCGCAGCCTTCGGCGTCGGTGAGGAAGCTGGACGGGCGGCCTGCGATGGCCGCCCCGATGCCGAGCGCGCGCTCGAGCGCGGATTCCAGATCGTCGGTCGCGAGGCTGCTCGCGGTGTAGAGACGGTCGATCTGCTTCAGGCGCTCGTCCTCGAACTCGATCGTCCCCTGGATGATCGAGAGCGCCAGTAGCGGCGTCAGCGCAATGGCCAGAATGGCGACAAGCTGCACCCGCAAGCTGCGCCGGAAGGGCAGTCTCATCCGTTCTCCGATCCCCCTCGCAGCGTGCCGCGAGACGTCCTCGCGGCGGCGCGCTCATGTCCGCATCCCGGGGATGAATCCTTGCTGACCGGCAGGTGGCGTCCGCGAGCGCGGCCGGCGCGATGATGCCGCTCCTGCCTCACCCCGGGACGGGCAGCCGGACCGCCTCGCCCCTGCTCTCAGTACGCATCCCTGCCCCTGGATTCGGACCTGATGCGTACCTCGCCCGAGCCGCGGCCGACAGGCTGCAGCTTGCGTTCCTCGCTCTCCTCGAGCCGCTCGAGCAGCTCGTCGAATTCGTCGGGTACACCCTCCGCGACAATATCGTCGAAGAGGCCGCGAAGTCGACGGCCAATCGCGCGCTGACGCCTCTGGATCGCTTCCAAATCCTCGTCCAGTGTCGCGCTGCGCAAGATGTGTTTACCGTTGCCGTTCTGAGTCATAGGTTGTTCGTCGAGTTCTTGATCCTGACCGTTCGTTGTGTCTCGATCCCCCCTCAACGGGCGATGTCCATGTTGGTTCCGAAAATTTGCATGTCAACGGAACCTCCGGCTCCGCCGCGCGTTCGCTAGCGACGATACCGATTGATCGTAATACCGGGACGACCATGCCATTCAGCACCGCCATCCGCCCTCACATCCCCTATCTCAGGCGCTATGCCCGCATCCTCACTGGTTCGCAGGAAAGCGGCGACGCCTATGTGCGCGCCTCGCTCGAGGCGGCCATCGAGGGGGAGGCTGAGCTCGACCGCGATCTTCCCCCTAACGTCGCGCTCTACCAGCTGTTCCACGCGACGTGGAAGAATGCCGGCTCGCGACTGACCGGCGACAACCGCCTGAACGGCAAATCGGAGAAGCTCGACGACATCCCGTCCGAGGCGCGCCACGTGCTGTTGCTGACCGCAGTGGAGAACTTCACCGTCGAGCAGGCCGCCACGATCCTCAGGATCGGCGAAGACGAGGCCCGAAAGCTCCTGAAGAAGGCGCAGGCCCATCTCGAGGGCGGACTTGCCACCGAGGTTCTGATCATCGAGGACGAGCCGATCATCGCGCTCGACCTGCAATCGATCGCCGAGAAGATGGGCCACAAGGTCGTCGGCATCGCGCGCACGCGCGACGAGGCGGTCAAGCTCGCCCGCGAGAAGAGCCCCAGGCTCGTGCTGGCCGACATCCAGCTCGCCGACGACAGCTCCGGGATCGATGCAGCTCAGGATATCCTGGAACTCGGCACCGTGCCGGTGATCTTCATCACCGCCTATCCCGAGCGCCTGCTGACCGGCAAGAAGCCGGAGCCGACCTATCTCATCACCAAGCCCTTCATGCCCGAAACCGTGGCCGCGACGGTCAGCCAGGCGCTGTTCTTCGCCGGTGACGCGAGGCGCCAGGCCGCGGCCGAGTAGGCGATGTTCGGCCTCGCCCTCCTGTTCGCGATCGTCGCCCTGGTGGCGGCGTGGTTCGGCTTTTTCGGCCTGGCCGGCACGGCGGCGATGATCGCCCAGTGGATCTTCGTGATCGCGCTGGTGCTCGCGGTCGTCTCCGCGCTTTTCAAGGCCCTGCGGGGGCGTCCGCCGGTCTAGCGGGTTGACGGCGCGAAGCCGGGAAACAGCCGGTCGAAGGCGCCGCCGGAACCGGCCAGGCGTCCGGCCGGCCCGCGTTCCGCGATCCGGCCCTCCTCCAGCACGACGATCTCGCGCGCCGGTGCCAGCAGGGCCGGCCGGTGGGTCACGATCAGGACCGAGCGGTCCGCCCGCTCGCCGAGCCAGTCCTCCAGCGCGGCGACGAATTCGGCCTCGGTCGCCGCGTCCAGTCCTTCGGTGGGCTCGTCCAGCAGCAGGACCGGCGCGTCCTTCACGAAGGCGCGCGCGAGCGCGATGCGCCGGGCCTGTCCGCCCGAGACCAGCGCGCCCTGTTCGCCGATCCAGGTGTCGAGCCCGTCGGGCAGGGCCCGCACGAAGCGGTCCGCCCGCGCGCGCTCGAGCGCGGCCCACAGCGCGGCCTCGCCCGCCTGCGGGCGGGCCAGCAGAAGATTGTCGCGCACGCTCGCCGAGAGAAGCTCCGCGCGCTGGTCGACGAGGGCGAGCCGGGTGCGGATCGCGGCCGGGTCGAGGCGTTCATAATCCGCCCCGTCCATAGCGATCGCGCCCGCGTCGGGGGCGTAGAAGCGCATCAGCAGGCGCACGATCGAGGACTTGCCGGAGCCGGAGGCGCCGACGACGGCGATCCGGGCGCCCCGGTCCAGGTCGAGATCGATCCCGGCCAGGGCCGGCGCCGAGCGGCCGGGATAGGTGAAATGCACCCCGCGCAGCGACAGGCCGGAGCCCGCCGGCAGGGAGGACGGATCCTGCGGTGCGCACACGGCCGGCTCCATCTCGCCGAGCGCCCGAAGCCGGCGGGCCGCGGCGGTGGTGCGTCCGGCCGCTTCTCCGGCCTGGACCAGCGGGCCTGCGGCCTCGAACAGGGCGAAGGCTGCGAAACCGGCAAGGGCCGACAGCGCGGGCCCGGCTCCGCCGGCCGCGGCGAGCGCGATCGCGGTGACGAGGGCGAGCGGGCCGGCAAGGCCCAGTACCGCAGCATTGGCCAGCGCGAGGCGCGACAGGTGCCGCCGGCTCTCGCTCCATTGCGCGCAAGCCGCCTCGAGCCGGGCGCGCACGCGCGCATCCGCGCCGTAGGCCTTCAGCTCGGGGAGCCCGGCGGCGAGATCGCCCGCCTCGGCGCGGGCGCGCGCGCCGGCCTCCGCGATGCGGGTGCCCGCCTCCCGGCCGGCGCGCGCGGCGAGGAGCGGCAGCCCGATCGCACAGGCCAGGAACAGGGCGAGCACGCCGGGAAGGGCGAGCGGTGCGGTGAAGGCCAGGAGCACGCTCACCGCGATCACGCCGCAGGCCGCCGCGATCGCCGGCGTGACGAGGCGCAGATAGAGCCCGTCCAGCGCATCGACATCTCCGGTGACGCGGGCCAGGAGATCGCCGCCGCGCAGTTCGGCCAGCCGGCCGGGCGCGAGCGGGGCCACGGTGCGGAACACCCAGACGCGCAGCCGGGCGAGTATGCGGAAGGTCGCCTCGTGCGTCGCCAGGCGCTCGCCATAGCGCGAGAGCGGGCGCAGCAGGGCGAAGCCGCGCACGCCGCGGGTCGCCGCGATCGCTGCGCCGAAGCCGGACAGCGCCGCGGCGGCGACGAACCAGCCCGATATCGACATGAGCCCGATGCCGGCCAGCAGCGTCAGCGCGGCGAGCGCCGCGCCGAGGCGAAGCCACCAGCGGTCGGGATGCGCGAGGGCGAGGAAGAAGCGCAGATCGTTCACGACACGCCCTCCGCCACGGGCGCGAGTTCGACCACGTGGTCGCAGGCCGCGCGTACGGCCGGGCTATGGGTGGCGATCAGCACCGTGCGCCCGCGCGCCGCTTCGGTGAGGCGGGCCAGGAAGCGGGCCTCGCTGAGGCCGTCGAGATGGGCGGTGGGCTCGTCCAGCAGGAGGAGCTTCATGTCCGCCGCCAGGGCGCGCGCCAGCGCGACCCGCTGGGCCTGCCCGCCCGACAGCGCGTAGCCGCGCTCGCCGAGCCGGGTGTCGAGCCCGTCGGGAAGGCTGGCGGCGAAATCCAGGACGCCGGCCGCCTCGGCCGCCGCCAGGATCCGGTCCTGTCCCAGCGTCTCGTCGAACAGTGCGATGTTCTCCGCCAGCGTGCCGTGGAACAGGCGCGGGCGCTGGGCGATCCAGGCGGCGCGGCCGAGCAGCGGGCCGTCTGCCGGAACGCCGTCGACCAGGATGCGGCCCGCGCTCGCCGGCGCATAGCCCATCAGCAGCTTCAGCGCGGTCGACTTGCCCGCCCCGGACGGCCCCCACAGGCCGGTGATCTGGCCGGCCGGAGCGCAAAAGCTCAGCGTGTCGAGGCCGCGGCGCCCGTCCGGATAGACGCTCGAGACCGCCTCGAACCGGATCTGCGGGGCGGTGGCGAAACCGGCTGCGGGGGGGCTGGCGGACATCCCGGGACCGTCGAGGATCGGATCGAGCGCCTCGGCGGCAGCCTCGGCATCGGCGCGGTCGTGATAGGCCGCCGAGAAGCGGCGCATCGGCGTGTAGAACTCCGGAGCGAGGAGCAGGAGGAAGACCGCGCCGCGCAGGGCGAGGTCGCGGTCGGGCCCCAGCGCGATCACGTCCATCAGGGTGAGGCCGGCATAGATCGCGGTCGCGGCGATGGCGAAGGCGGACACGATCTCCAGCGCCGCGGAGGACAGGAAGGCGATGCGCAGCACCTTCATGGTGCGCCGGCGCAGCTCGTCGGCGGCCCGCGCGAGTCCTGCCGCCTCGCGCCCGGCCGCGTTGAAGGCGTTGAGCGTTTCCAGCGCCTGGAGCCGGTCGTTGAAGCGCCCCGCAAGCCGGCGCAGCGTGGCCAGCTGATCCCGGCTCGCCTCCGCGGCTCCGGCGCCCACGATCGCGGTCACCGCGATGAAGACCGGAGCGGACAGGAGCAGACCGGCGGCCACGACCGGGCTCGCCGCCGCGGCGGCGAGCACCAGGACGAGCGGGCCTCCCGCCAGCACCGGCAGGAGCGGGCGGTAGCGCGCGAAATAGCCCTCGAGCTTTTCCACCGCATCGATCAGGGCGGCCGAAATCGCACCGGTCTCGTGGCGCTCGGTGAAGGCCGGCCCGCGTGCGCACAGCGCGCGCGCGGCCTGCCGGCGCACATGGTCGCGGATGAGGAGGGATGCCTCGATGCCGGCGCGGGTCTCGCCTGCCTGCAGGAGGGCCCGCACGAGGGCGAGTCCCGCCGCCGCTGCAAGCCAGCCGGCAAAGGGACGGCCCTCCACGAGCGCCGCGAGCGCGCTCGCAGCGCAGAAGGCGAAGCCGGCAAAGATCGCGTACTGCGCGATGCCGAGGCCGGCTCCGATACGAATCCAGCCAAGGCCTGCCCGCTCCCACGTGCCGAGGCGTCGGGCAGGCTGTTCGGGGCTGTCCGGGGAAGGGGAATCGGTCATCGAGGCGGGGTCTAGCACGGATCGGGCGGGGCGAACCGTGACCTCCTGCCTCATGTGACGCCAAAGGGAAAGGGGGCTAGCGCGTCCCGGCGAAGGGCGAGGCGTCGTCGAGCAGCGTGCGGGCCGGCACCGGCCGGGTGCGATTGAACAGCCAGACCATCAGCGTATCGCCCTGGGTCTCCAGGCGCTGGCGATGGGCCGGCTCGCTGTTCTCCACCGTGGTGGAATGAAGGTACCAGTTGCCGATCTGGTCGCGCACCGGGACGTTCACCGTTCGCCAGTAGCGCCGACCGTCCGTGCCGGGCGTGAACCAGTAGCCTTCCAGGCAGGAAACGTCGCCGGTGAAGGCGCCGAGCTCGATCATGCGCGCGATCTCGAGGCTCGCCTCCTCGCCGAGTTCGCCGCCGATCTTGTGGCCGGGGCGGTAGCGGTCGAAGGGTTCGCCGCTTGCCGGCACGGCCGGGCTCACCGCCACCATGCGCACGCCGTCCTCCTCCAGCGAGGACAGCATGATGTGATGGGGCGAATGCAGCACGGTCGCGACCCAGTGCTCGAAATGGGGGCGGTGCTGCGGCGTCTCCAGCAGCTTGCGGATGCGCTCGGCGAGGTCGGCGGACGGGCGGGCGGCGCCCGATTCCAGCCGCGAGACGTAGGCCTGGCTCACGCCGATATGCGAGGCGGCAACGTCCTGCTTCATCCCGACGGCTGCGCGAAACTTGCGCAGTTCGACGCCCCAATCCATGTCCCCTCCGTGGCCCAAAGCCGTGAAAAATCAGGAAGCTGCTCTTGTCCGCGATCTGTATGCGGAAGTCCAGAGCCCAACGCAATCGGTGAGTGCGTTCGCTTCGCGGTCAGGGTCGGTACGGGAAAAAACGCGCCGGCGGGGCAAGGGTTGCGGGGAGCCCCGCCGGCGCGAAGTTGGGGCAGGTGCCGAGAGGGACGGGACGGAAAGATCGTCCGAAGGCCTGCCCGGTGTGGCGTGATCAGGCGGCGCGCATGCGGGAGAGGAATTCGGCGACGCGCGCTTCCAGGTCGGCGGTGCGGTTGCGCACGTCCTCCGAGACGCGCTTGACGTCGGCAGCGGCGCTGCCGGTTTCGCGCGCCCGCGCTTCCAGGGCCTGGGCCGATTCCGCGGCGCTCTGGTTGCCTGCGGTGGCTTCCTCGGCGTTGCGCGCGATCTCCTGGGTTGCGACGGACTGCTCCTCGACCGCGGCATTGATCGCGACGGCCGCCTCGCTGATCTGGTTGATCGTGTTGCGGATGAGCTCCATCGCCTCCACCGCCGAGCCGGTGGCCGCCTGCATGGCGCCGACCTGTGCGGCGATCTCCTCGGTCGCCTTGGCGGTCTGGTTGGCGAGCGTCTTGACCTCCTGGGCGACGACCGCGAAGCCCTTGCCGGCCTCGCCGGCCCGTGCGCTCTCGATCGTGGCGTTGAGCGCCAGCAGGTTGGTCTGCTCGGCAATGTCCTTGATGAGGCTCACCACGCCGCCGATCTGCTTGGCCGCGGCGTCGAGCTCGGAGAGGGTGCGCGCCGCGTTCGAGGCGTTGTCGACAGCACCCTTGGCGGTCTCGCTCTGGCTCGCCGCCTGGCTCGCGATCTCCTGGGAGGCCGCTCCCATCTGGCTGGAGGCGGTCGCGACCGACTTCACGTTGGCGGTCGCTTCCTCGGCGCCCGAGGCGACGCTCGCGGCGCGAGTCACGGTGTCGTCGACCGCCTCGTTGACGGTCTTGGCCGCACCGTCCAGGGCGCTGGTCGCCGCGGCGAGCGCCTTGACGATCTCGCCGACCCCGCCCTCCAGCGACGCCGCGAATTCCTCGCGCTGGCGGCGCGCGGCGGCCTCGCTCTCCTCGAGATAGATCGAGATGGCCAGTTCCATGTCGAGGAAGATGGCCCGTACCAGCGCGTCGATCGCCGCATCGGCCTTGCCGCGCGCAGAGCGCATCACGCCCTTGGCGACGCAGTGATTGACGGCCGCCTTCATCAGGTCCGACGCCAGGAGGGCGTAGCCGCCGATATAGTAGCGCGGCTCGAGCCCGATCTTGGCGTGCACGCCGCCGATTCGCCGCACCGACTGGGCATAGCTCTCGTTGAACTCGCCCGACAGGATGTTGGTCCAGTGGTCGCTCTGGCGCGACTTCGCTGCGGACCGGTGCTGCTCGTTGGAGAAGAAGCGATTGACGGCCGGCGTCTTCACGATGAGCGCGTAGAACCGGTCGAGCGCACGCGGCAGCTCGGCCTTTACCGCCTCGCGGATTTCCCCGAAGGCTTCCCGGCTCTGGGCGTCGATTCCGTAGAAGGAAAGGCGTTCGGAAAGATCGATGTTCGACATGGAAAAGTCCCCGCTTCGCCGTCGCGACCTGCGACAAGATGCCGCCGAGGCTGGGGGTCGAATGGTAAACGAGTATTAATATTACCAGCGGGTCGACCGGATAATTTATTATTACTTATGCAGTATTATGATCCCGCTCCGCGACATCTGTCGTGGCGCGGCTGAACTGCCGTGGCCGACCGCCATCATCCCGCGTGTTCGCGTTCCCGAATCACGACCGGATAGTGCCCGGCCTTGAGCTGTTCGGCGAAGGCGTCGCTGGGAACCGGCTCGTTCGCCGAATGCACGTACCAGGCACCGAGATCGTCGCGCACCGGCACGTTGACCGAGCGGAAGTAATAGGTCATTCGCGCCGTGGGCACGGCCCACAGCCCCTCCATGCACTGCACCCGCCCGTCGAACAGGCCGAGATCGACCATCTTGCGCAGGTGCGGCTCGAAGCGCGCGCCGAGAACCGCGCCGAGTCGGTCGCCGGGCTTGAGGGCCGACAACGGCGCCGCCAGCTGGCGGTAACCGCGTGCGATCTCGACCACGTAGGCCTCGCCGTTCTCGTAGCGCAGCACCACCGACAGGCCGTTCGAATAGCGAACCGTCGCCAGCCAGTGATCGAAGTGGGGTCGATTCTCGCGCGTGCGCAGCAATTGGGCGATGCGGCTCTCGATCTCCGGCGTCGGCGTGGTCACCCCGGCTTCGAGGCGGGAAATATAGGCCTGGCTCACCCCGAGATGGGCGGCCACGGCCTCCTGTTTCATCTTCTTGCGCAGACGAAACGCGCGCAGTTCCAATCCCCAGTCGTTCTCGGCCATTCCTGTCGCTTGCTCCGTCCAGTCCCTCAGCGCGGGAAGATTCGCGAAGAGGGGAATTAGTACGAGCGAGCCGGTCGCCAATGAATTTTCTTATGCGACTTGCACTATAATCCTCGGTTGTGCGCATTTTCTTGGTGAGCGCGTTCACTGCTTTTGCAGCGGCCGGAGCGACGGACTGATCGCGGCAGGCATCGCGCCTTGACCGGTGATGCGGGCCCCGTAGTCTCGCGCTAACGGCCCGCAGGGGGCGAAAATCACACTGGGAGGAGGGGAGATGGGCCTGTTCCAGGCGATCAGACGCGAGTTGTTCTACGTCACGGAGCTCTCGCGGCTCCTGCGCAAGCTCAAATCCATTACCCCGGACTCCGACTATCTCACGGCGGATCTCCTGGAAGACAGCGTCGACCGGCACAGGCGCAGGCCGGCCTTCGTCGGCGAAGGCGAAGCGGTCAGCTACGCCGCATTCGACGCGCGCGCCAACCGTGTCGCCAACTGGGCGCTCGCGCAGGGGCTGAAGTCCGGCGACACGGTTGCGCTCTACATGGGCAATCGCTGGGACTACATCGCGATCTGGTACGGCCTGTCCAAGGTCGGCGTGGTCACGGCCCTTCTGAACAACCAGGTCACCGGCAAGGCGCTCGCTCACGGCCTGACCATCGCCGAAGCGCGGCACGTCATCGTCGAGGGCGAGCTGTCCGAGGCCTACGCCACGGCGTGCGACATACTCGAATGCGAGATGACCGCCTGGGTCAGCGACGGCGGCACGCGCGGCATCGCCGGCGCAGAGGATTTCGATGCCGCGCTGCAGTCGGTTTCCGACGCGCGCCCCTCGCGCGAGCATCGTGCGCACCTGCGGGCCAAGGACGCCTGCATGAAGATGTACACCTCCGGCACGACGGGCCTGCCCAAGGCGGCCATCGTCGCCCACACGCGTGCGCTCTACTATCTGCAGGTCTTCGCGACGCTGGTTCGGGCGAACCCGAAGGACCGCATGATGATGGTCCTGCCGCTCTATCACGCAACGGGCGGGCTGTGCGGGGTGGGCTGCGCGCTCGCCTTCGGCGGGGCGCTGATCGTGCGGCGCAAGTTCTCCGCGACCAGGTTCTGGGAAGATGCGGTGGAGCACGGCGCGACGCTGTTCATGTATGTCGGGGAGCTGTGCCGATTCCTCGTCGCGGCCGATCCCCATCCGCTGGAGAAGACGCACACGATCCGTGCCGCCATCGGCAACGGTCTGCGCCCCGATGTCTGGCCGCGCTTCGTCAAGCGCACGGGCATCCCGCGCATCGTCGAGTTCTACGGTGCGACCGAGGGCAATGTCGGCCTCGTCAACCTGGATTCCACGCCAGGCGCGATCGGGCGCATCCCGCCCTATCTGAAGAAGCGGTTCAACGTCGAACTCGTGAAGTTCGACATGGATGCGGAAGCACCCGTGCGCGACGCGCAGGGGCGCTGCATCCCGTGCGAGCCCGGCGAGGTCGGCGAAGCGATCGGTGAGATCCGTCCCGAGGACGCGCGCCACCGCTTCGACGGCTACCAGGACCGGGAAGCCACCGAGAAGAAGCTGCTGCGCAACGTCTTCGCCGAGGGCGATACCTGGTTCAGGACCGGCGACCTCATGCGCCGCGACAAGCTCGGCTACTACTATTTCGTCGACCGGGTCGGGGACACCTTCCGCTGGAAGTCGGAAAACGTCGCGACCTCGGAGGTCGCCGAGGTGCTCGGCATGGACGAGGGGGTGGTGCAGGCCAATATCTACGGCGTGCCGGTCGCGGACTATTCGGGCAAGGCCGGCATGGCCGCGCTGGTGGTCAACGAGGCGTTCGACCTCGCCCGGCTGCACGCGCTCGTCCATCGCGAGCTGCCCCACTATGCCCGCCCGCTCTTCCTGCGCATCCACCAGGAGGATCCGAGCGCGCACACCACGGGCACGTTCAAGATGAAGAAGACCGATCTGGTCAAGGAAGGCTGGGACCCCGACAAGGTCGCCGAGCCGCTCTATTTCGACGATCCGGAGAGCGGGGCCTACAAGCAACTGACGCCGGAATTCCGCGCGAGGATCGAGCGCGGCGATCTGAGGGTGTAGATGACCGGCGTGGCACCCGACGAGATCATCGAGTTCTGGTTCGAGCGCACGCCCGCCTCGGCCTGGTTCACCGTCGACCCGGCCTTCGATGCGCGGGTGCGCCGGCTGTTCGCGCCCTTCGTCTTCACGCTGGAGCGCGAGCGCGAGATCGAAAGCCATCCCTGGCTGTCCGGCCCGGAGGGCGCGCTCGCCCTGATCCTGGCCTGCGACCAGTTCCCGAGGAATATCTGGCGCGGCACGCCCAAGGCCTTCGCGCTCGACGCGAAGGGTCTGATGCTGGCGCGGATCGCCGTGCAGGCCGGCTATGACTGGGTGTTCGGCGAGGACCGGCGGGCCTTCGTGTACATGCCCTTCATGCACAGCGAGGACATCGAGGACCAGGACGCCTGCGTCGCGCTGACGGAGGAGCGTCTGGGCGCGGACACGAGCTATGCCCGCCATGCCCGGTCCCATCGCGACGTCATCGCCCGTTTCGGCCGCTTTCCCCACCGCAACGCCATCCTTGGCCGGGCCTCGACGCCGGAGGAGGCGCGCTTTCTCGCCGAGGGCGGCTACGCACCCGGCGCGAAACGCCCGGCAAAATCGTCCTGAGACGCCGGATTTGCCCTGTGGGCAGGTCAGAAGGCGGCGCGCGAAGTACTTATAGTTCAATAGCTTGTGTCTTGCACTGCGCTGGCGCGCGCCTTGCCGGGGACAGCGGCGCGTTTCATTTCCTGCCTGCCTGCCTGGAGCCCGAGCCATGCTCACGCCCGCAACCTCGACCGACAAGGCCATCACCCCGGCCGATCTGCGCCATATCGCCTTCACCCTGGTCGAACGTCACGGCGCGCGCGCGCTGGGCTATGCCGACATGGCCGTCGAGGAGATGGAGGAGAAGGGCGAGGAGAAGAGCGCGGCGGCCTGGAAGGCGCTGCGCTCGGAGATCGCCGACGCGCTCGTCGGGCGTATCGCGGCGGACGGCCGGATCGTGCTGCATTAGCGAAAACATCACTTGCGCGAGCGGGCCGCGCGCACGACCCTAGCGACCATGAGTGACGACGCCTCGCCCTTCGACAACTTCCTGCAGTCCACCGGATTGGCCGAGATTCTCGCCCCGGCCAAGACCACCCCGGCCATGCGCGATGCGCTGACGCGCGCGATCCCGCTGATGGAGCTGCCGCCGCCGGAGGTGGAGGCGGTGCACGACCTGCACATCGCCGGCGGCAAGGGGCCGCGTAGCGCGCGCGTCTACATTCCCTACGGCGCGCTCGACAACGGGGCCGGACTCGTCTTCTTCCATGGCGGCGGCTTCATGGTGGGCAGCCTCGACACCTACGACCCCTTCTGCAAGCGCCTCGCCGCCGTCTCCGGCGTGCGCATCGCCTCGGTCGACTACCGGCTTTCGCCCGAGCATCGCTTCCCGGCCGCGGTCGAGGACGCGTTCGCCGCCTTCGACACGGTCCGCAACGGGCGGCTCGAGGCGCTCGGCTTCGCCCCGGAGCGGCTCGCGGCCGGCGGAGACAGCGCGGGCGGCAATCTGGCCACGGTCGTCGCGCAGAACCGCAGAGGGCAGGTGGCCTTCCAGCTCCTGATCTACCCGCTGCTCCAGCTCGTCGAGATCAAGCGCAAGAAATACCGCTGGCAGGACGGGCCCTTCCTCGCCGAGCCGACGCTCGCGCGCATCAAGGAGAGCTATCTCAAGGACCCGAACCAGGCGAGCGATCCCCACGTCTCCCCGCTCCTCGCCCCCGACCTCTCCAACGTCGCGCCGGCCTATATCCTCGCCGCCGAACTCGACCCGCTGCTGGCGGAGGGCGCGGCCTATGCCGACAAGCTCGCCGCCTTCGGCGTGCCGGTGAAACGCGTGGTCCATGACGGCGTGCCGCACGGCTTCGTCAACCTCACCCGGCTCGTGACCAAGGCGGTCCCGGCGATCGAGGCGGCCGGCAAGGCGCTCGCCGAGGCGCTGAAGGATTAGAGCAACCTTGCCCCGCGGGCGCGGGTTCTCTAGCTCGTAGGCCATGGCATTTTCCTCCGCATACCGCCCCGACCCCCGATTTGCCTCGCTCGGAGACGAGTTCGGCGACGGCGTCGATCCGGCCGGCTTCCCGCAGGCGACGCTGCGATACTGGAACGGGCGCTGGGCGCAGGCGGTCGGCCTGGGAGACCTCACGGGCGAGGAAAAGGAGCGCCATTTCCACCGCTTCGAGCCGCTCCCGGACAACCAGGAAAAGCCCCTGGCGCTGCGCTATCACGGCCACCAGTTCCGCACCTACAATCCCCAGATCGGCGACGGGCGCGGCTTCCTGTTCGGCCAGGTCCGGGACGGGGAGGGCCGCCTGCTCGACTTCGGAACCAAGGGATCGGGGCGAACGCCCTATTCGCGCACCGGGGACGGACGGCTCACCCTCAAGGGCGCGGTGCGCGAGGTGCTGGCGACCGAGATGCTCGAGGCGCTCGGCGTCTATACCTCCAAGACCTTCGCCGTCTACGAGACCGGCGAGCAGCTCCATCGCGGCGACGAACCATCTCCGACGCGTTCGGCCGTGCTGACCCGGCTGTCGCATTCCCATGTGCGCATCGGCATGTTCCAGCGCCACGCCTATTTCGACCGCGCCGACCTCGTCGAGCGGCTCATGGACTACGCCATCGAGCACTATCATCCCGAGGCCGGCGAGGCGCAGGACCGGCCGGCGGCCTTCCTGGAACGGGTCTGCCGGGCGAGCGCGCAGCTCGCCGCGCAGTGGATGGCGGCCGGCTTCGTGCACGGGGTGCTCAACACCGACAATCTCGTCGTGACCGGGGAGAGCTTCGACTACGGCCCCTGGCGCTTCCTGCCCCATTTCGAGCCGGGCTTCACCGCGGCCTATTTCGACGAGACGGGCCTCTACGCCTATGCCCGCCAGCCGGAAAGCGTGTTCTGGGCGCTGCAGCAGCTCGCCGGCGCGCTCTCGCTCGTGGGCGAGCGCGACAGCCTGATCGAGGCGCTGTCGAAATATCCCGAATTCTACAAGGACGAGATCCGGCGCGCCTTCCTGCACCGGCTGGGCCTTGCGGAGACCGATCTCGAAGCCGACGCGCAGTTCGTCACCGATCTTCTGAACGTCATACGCGAGAGCCAGCTGCCCTGGGAATCGGTCTTCTTCGACTGGTTCTGCGGTGCCGCTTCGGAGGAGCGCGCGAAAACCGGTCCCAACGCGATGGTGTACGGCTCGGACAGCTTCGCCAGGGTGCGCGCCGGCCTGATGGCGCGGGACGGCGTGCGTCCCGAGCGGCTGGAGCACCGCTATTTCCAGCGCGAGACGCCCGTCCACATGACGATCGACCGGGTCGAAGGGCTCTGGGCGCCCGTCCACGAGAAGGATGACTGGACGCTCTACGAGAAGACCCTTGCCGGGATCGGCGAAGCGCGCGAGGCCTATGATCTCGGCCGGGGGCGGAAGGGGTTCCTGTGAAGGATCTGGCGTCGAGCGAACCGGAATTCCTGCGGCCCTCCCCGCTGGCCGGGGCCGTGCGCGTGTTCACCACGCGCACCGGCGGGGTCAGCGAGGGCCCTTACGAGAGCCTCAACCTCACCTGGTCGCGTGGCGACGACAAGGCGGCGGTCGAGGAGAACCGGCGAAGGGTGACGCAGGCCCTCGGGCTCGACCGGCTGGTCTTCGCCAACCAGGTCCATGGCCGCACCGTGCTGCGGGTCGACGCCGCGCCCGAAGGGGCCTGGTCGGCGGGCGAGGGCGATGCGCTGATCACCGACGTGCCCGGCCTCGGCCTGTGCGCCCAGACCGCCGATTGCGTCCCGCTGCTGCTGTTCGATCCGGTCGGGAGAGCCGCCGGTGCGGTGCACTCGGGCTGGCGCGGGACGGTGGCCAACATCACGGCGGCGACGGTCCAGGCGATGGGCGAGGCCTACGGGACGCGTCCGCGCGATCTGCACGCCGCCATCGGCCCGGCGATCGGCAAGGAGAATTACCGCGTCGGCCCTGAAGTGCTCGAGCAGTTCGAGGCCCTGTTCGGCGAGCTCGACGAAAGGCTGGCCACGCAGCGCGACGGGAAAGGCGGGGCGGGCCTCGATGTCGGCGAGGCGGTGCGCCGCCAGCTCCTTGCCTGCGGCCTGCTGCCAGAGAACATCGAGCGCATCGCGGGTTGCACCTATGCCGAGCGCGAGCGCTTCTTCTCCTCGCGCCGCGCCGCGGCGCAGGGCCATCCGGGCGCGTTCGGCGGGCAGTGCGGCGTCGTGGCGGTGGCCAGGTGAGATGTCCTCCGCCGCGTGCGGGGGGCACGTCGCTCAGCCCCGGCCGGCAAGCACCCGCGCCACGTCCCGCGCGATCACGGCCTCCTCGTCGGTGGCGATGACCCAGACCGCGACGCGGCTCGCTTCGGTGCTGATGCGCGTCTCGCGTCCGGCGTTCGCGTTGGCAGCCTCGTCGATCTCCACGCCGAGCCAGGACAGTCCCTCGCACACCTGCCTGCGGATGCGTGCCGAGTTCTCCCCGATCCCGGCGGAGAAGACGAGGGCGTCGATGCCCTGCAGCGCGGCGGCAAGGCCGGCGATCTCGATGCGGCAGCGCTCCGCGAAATAGGCGATCGCCTGTTCCGCCTCCGGCGCCTCGCTTCGTTCCAGAGCGCGCATGTCGCCGGAAAGGCCCGACAGGCCTTTCAGCCCGCTTTCGGAGTACAGCAGGCGCGAGACCTCCTCCCGGTTCAGGCCGTTCTCCATCAGGTGCAGCACCGCGCCGGGATCGATCCGCCCGCAGCGCGTCGACATCGGCAGTCCGTCGAGCGCGGTGAGTCCCATCGTCGAGCCGAAGGGCGCACGCCCCTTCACCGCGCACAGCGAGGCGCCCGAGCCGAGATGTGCGAGAACCGCGCGCCGCTCGCCCTCGAGCTCGGCGAGCCGGCCGGAGAGATAGTCGTAGGACAGGCCGTGAAAGCCGTAGCGGCGGATGCCGTCCTCGTAGTAGCGCCGGGGCAGGGCATAGGCGTCGGCCAGGAAGGGCTGGGCGCGATGGAAGGCGGTGTCGAAGGCGCCGATCTGGAGGGCATGGGGAAACAGGCGCCCTGCGGCCTCGATGCCGGAGAGATTGTGCGGCTGGTGGCTCGGGGCGAGGGGGATGAGGGCGCGCAGCTTCGCCTCGGCATCGGCGTCGATGCGCACCGCCCGGTCGAAATGCGCCCCGCCATGGACGATGCGGTGGCCGACCGCGCGCACAGTGTCTCCGCTCGCTTCCGCGAGGATCTCGCAGGCGCGCGCCACCGCGTCGCGATGGGAGAGCGCGCCGAGCGTCTCCCTTCGTTCTTCGCCGCCGGCGCGCGACAGGCGCAGCTGCGCCTCGCGGCCGATCGAGGAGATCTCGCCGCGAAACGCCCGTGTCGCCCCGTCGTCGGAGAAGGCGGCGAACTTCACCGAGGAGGAGCCGGTATTGAGGGTGACGAGGCTCATGACCGGTCCGCGAGCGCGCCTACCGGTTCGCCGGTCTGCTGCCAGTGGCGGTGCAGCGCCGCGACCGCGCACGAGACGATGCGCGCGAACGCGCTGTCGGCCCGGCTCGTCAGGATCACCGGCACGCTCGTGCCGATCACGACGCCGGCCGATTCCGCGCGCCCGACGAAGCTCAGCTCCTTGGCCATGACGTTGGCCGCCTCGATATTGGGGCCGACCAGGATGTCGGCGTGGCCGGCGACCTCGCCGGAGAGATCCTTGATCTTCGCCGCCGTGACATCGACCGCGTTGTCCATTGCGAACGGGCCGTCCACGAGGCCGCCCTCGATCTGGCCGCGCTCGGCCATCTTGGCCAGGGCCGCGGCATCGATCGTGGCGGCCATGGCCGGATTGACCGTCTCGACGGCGGCGAGCACCGCGGCCTTGGGCTGCTTCACGCCGAGCGCGCGGGCGAGATCGATCGCGTTCTGCACGATGTCGCGCTTGGCCATGAGGCCGGGCGCGATATTGACCGCCGCGTCGGTGATGAAGAGAAGGCGCTCCTCGCTCGGCACGTCGAGCACGAAGACATGGGAGACCCGCCGCGATCCGCGAAGCCCGGTCTCCTTCGACAGGATCGCCTTCAGGAAGGCCTCGGTGTGAAGATGGCCCTTCATCACCGAGCCGGCCTTGCCCTCGCGCACCAGCGCGCAGGCGGCCTTCGCCGCCGCCTCCTCGCCTTCGGCCTCGACGATCTCGCAGCCGGAAATGTCACGCCGCGCCTTCTTCGCCGCCGCCTCGATCCTGGCGCGCTCGCCGACCAGAATCGGCTTGATCAGCCCCTTGTCGAAGGCTTCCAGCGGGCCGGTCAGGCTGTCGGGCGTATGCGGGCAGACGATGGCGGTCGCCACAGGGTCTAGGCCGGCGCAGGCGGCGATCAGGCGCTGGAACTTCTCGTGCTTGCGGGTCAGCAGGTCGGAGATCTCGGCGCTGCCGAAGGTTTGCGCCTTCACCGGCGGCACGACGGTCACGCGCGCCTCGAGCGCAGGACCCGACGGGCCTTCGACGCGCGCCTTCAGCGTCACGCTCCTGGCGTCCTTCTCCTCGACGACGAGCTGGACCTTCACCGTCTCGCCCATGCGCACCGGCTTGCCCAGGCGCAGCGACCAGCCGGTCTCGCGCGAGCCGGGACCGGGCAGTTTCGTGCCGATCAGGGCGGAGACCAGCGAGGCGAGATAGGCCGCCGGACAGATCGCCTCGGTCTCGCCGTCCCCGTCGCCGTCGAGTTCGGGCAGGTGGAGCGGGTTGAGATCGCCGCAGGCATGGGAATAGAGCCGGAAGTCCTGCGCGGTGAGCGTGCGCTCGGCCGTCGCGTTCATTCCCGGCTCGATATCGTCGAGCTCGATGCCCTTCAGCGATTCCTGCCTCACCGGCGTCTCCTCACATCGGCCGGCCGAGCTTTTCCACGAGCTGGCGGCGCAGCTTGCGCATTCCGCCGACCCAGCGGTCGCGGTCCTGGCCCTTCATCGCGACGTATTGCGGGGTGTTCTCGTGGGTCATGACGAGGAAGCGCTGCTCCTCCATCGCCTTGAGGAGCGTCTCGGCGACCTCCTCCGGCTCGAGATAGCCGCCGAGGCCCTGCGCACCGCCCTCGATGCCTTCCACGAGCGGGGTCCTCACCCCTTCCGGGCACAGGCAGTGGACCCTTAGGCCCTCGTCGCCATGGGTGATGGCGAGACTCTCGGCGAAGGACACCGCGGCTGCCTTGGTGGCCGAATAGGCCGCGTCCCCGATCTGGGCGAGCAGGCCGGCGGCCGAGGCGGTGATGACGAAATGGCCCTCGCGCGCGGCGATCTTGCGCGCGAGATGGCGCGCCGCGTGCACGCTCGCCATGACATTGACCTCCCAGCACAGCTGCCAGCCCGCATCGGGCGCGTCGCCCGCGCCCCAGCCCGGCCCGTCGGTGACGCCGAGCCCGGCATTGGAGACGTAGATGTCGACGGGTCCGAGCTTGCGTTCGACACTGTTGATGAAGCGGACCAGATCGGCCTCGTCGGCGACGTCGATGCCCATGCCGAAGCCGTTGCACACCTTGCCGACGGCCTCCGCGCCCTTGGCGTCGAGATCGGCGACCGCGACCCGCGCGCCCTCGCGCGACAGCATCTTGGCGATGGCGCGCCCGATCCCGCTCGCCCCGCCGGTCACCACGGCGATCTTGCCCGACAGCTCCATGTCTTTCCTCCCGAACCGTTCTGCTCCGCGTCAAGCTATAGCCAAGACGGCGGGGGAATGCGACGGGGCAGCTAGTCGCGCATCGGGCGCTCGATGATCGTCACGCGTTCGGGATCGAAGGCGACGAGGCCCTTGAGCGCCTCGGCGCGCTCGTACGGGTCGGTGTATTCCCAGGCGATGTCCTCGAGCTGCTGGCCGACCGCCTCGGTGTGGAAATAGGTCGTGTCGCCCTTCAGCGGACAGTGCGTGGCCTTGTCGCCGGGGTGGAGCACGACGCGCACGTCCTCCTTGGGCAGGTAGACGACCGGCTCCAGGAAGTCCTGGTGGCCGAACTCGATCACCCGGCGCGCCCGGCCGGTCTCGGCGAGCAGCTGGTCGCCGGCGAGCACGGCGACCTCCTTGCCGGCGTCCTGGATGCGCATGAAGTGCGCCTCGGCGTCGGGATTGACGACGAGATTGGCTTCGGAGATCTCCAGCTTGGCCATGGGGGGCCTCCCTTGTCAGCGTCTGCTGACAAGGCGAACGCAGCCGCCCCGGCCCGGGCTCCGCTCAACGTGTGCTGCGCTCGCCGGCCTCGCGCGGCTCTGTCTGCGGCGCGTCTTCCTCGAACAGGGCGTTGAGATAGGCCGCGATGCGCACCCCGGCCATCGACAGGCGGGTGTCGACCGTCTGCTTGTGCGCGAAGGCGTAGTCGTAGCCGAGCCGGGTTTCTTGCGGGTAGATCGTGTCCCGGATCGCCGTGCTCTCCGCGATCCACACCGCGGGGTCGGTCTCCATCCAGGCGGCGGCCTGTTCGGGCGTGATCTTCGCGCCGAGCCAGGCGGAGATCTCGGTGAAGGAGAGCTGCCAGCCCTCGATCATCTTCGAATCCCAGACCGAGTGCAGGTTGGTCTCCTGGCCGAACCAGGTCACCGCCACGTCGTTGCCGCCGCGGTCGGTGCCGTTGCCGGCATGCAGCGGCTGGTGCAGGTCGCCGATGATGTGGACGATGAAGCGGAGCGCGCGCTGGCGCTCTTCAAGCGGGGCGTTCTGGTCGCGCACGACATCGGCGAACAGGGCGAGCGCGCTCACCGCGTCGCCTTCCTCGGGTGCGCCGACCTCGTGATAGGCATGGCCGTGCGGCACCGTCACGTAGTGGAAGGGGCCGGCCGCGCGCCAGAAGGGTTCGTCGCTCGCGCGCATGAAGTCGGCCCAGGTGGAGGCCTCCGCGAGCGTTTCCGGACCGATGAGGCCGGCGACCCCGGCGCGTGCGGCCTCGCCCAGATGGGCCTCGGCGATGGCTCCGGTCACCCGGTGGCCGGTCTGACCCCAGGCGAAGGCAGGTGCGCTGGCAAGCGAAATCAGTGCGAGCGATACAATAATGCGTTGAAACACAAGCGATTCCTCCGACAGTTCCGGAGGCTGCGCCTAGCGTGTCATTGTGACGGGATCGTTACGGGTGCTGCACGCGGGCGCCGGCACGGCAGGATCGGGCTCGGCTAGGTGGAGCGCCGCCTTCGCCACCGGTGTCGATGCCGCCTAGTCGAGCGTCTCGGCGAACTCGACGAGGGCCCCGTCCGGGCTGCGGACCGCGAAGATGCGCGCCTCGCCGATCCCCGCCCGCGCGGTGTCGTAGGGCGCGATGGCGAGCGCCGCGCCGCGCGCGGAGAGCTCGTCGATCGCCGCGGCGGCGGACTCCACCGGATAGGTGACCGACAGCCAGCCGAGATTGGGCGCATCGCAGCGGCCGGCGTAATCGGCCCCTTCCAGGCCGTCGATCTCGATGACCTCCAGGCGACCGTACTCGCCCGGGGCCGGCTGGAAGATGCCGGCGAGATAGGGAATTTCGGTGGTCAGGTTGCGCGGGATGCCGAGCGGCATGAGCGTCGGCTGACTGTCGGTGTGGGGCGGCCCGTACCAGAAGGGCGAGAAGCCGAGCACTCCCTTGATGAAGGCTCGCGCCGCCTCCCGGTCGCGGGTCATCTGCATCATGTTGAACGGCCGGCTCAGGCGCTCGAACGGGGTGAAGGCCTCCGGCAAGGGCGGAGAGAGACGCTCGTAGGCCTGCACCTGCAGCCCGTCCGGCCCGCGGAAGACGACGACCTTGAGAACGGACTGGCCGAAGACCAGGTCGGCGACCGGGGTTTCCGTCCACCAGCCGAGTTCGACGGCCTCACGGTAGCGCGTGTCGAGATCGTGCGCGCGCACCATGACGGCCCAGTAGCAGCCCGTATCCCAGGCGCGTGCGCCCGGGCGCATGGGCAGGCGCTCGCCGGCATCCTCAAAGCGGATGAGGCGGACGAGGCCGAGATCGCTCTCGCCCGGCGCCAGCAGCAGGGCCTCCCCGCTCGCCCCGTCGGGCAGGGCGTAGGCGGCGATCTCGGCGGGATCGAGCGGCCCCCGGCCGATCTCGCGATAGCCCCCGATCTCCAGGAAGAAGCGCGCGGTCCGGTCGAGATCGGTGACGCTCGCCGTGGCCATCACCCACGGCTCGCGCGTCACCGGCGCGGGGGCTGCGTGGTCCTGCGGCGCCTGCGGCTCGTCCGCGCAGGCCGGTGAAAGCAGGAAGGCCGCCGCGAGTGCGGCGGCCTTCGAGAACGCGAAACGGGAACCCACGGTTAGAACCGGACGTCCACGTCGACGCCGAAGGTCAGCGGGTCGGAGGGATAGACCGTGTTCGCCGATGCGGCGCGGTAGTATTGCTCGTCGCCGAGATTCTTGCCCCACAGCGCGATCGACCAGCGCGCGTTCTGGGGCTCGTAGCCGATGCGGGCATTGATGATCGCCCCGATATCGGTCTGCGCGCTCGCCGGGCTGTTGGCGACCAGCGTCCAGGAATCGTCCTCGAAGCCGATATCGCCGGTCGCGGTCACGACCCCGCCCCAGATATTGCCTTGCCAGGTCGCCCCGACGAGGCCCTTGTAGGCGGGCGCGTTCTTCAGCTCGAGCCCGAGCGCGCAATCGACCTGGGCCTGGTTCGGCGCAGGCGCGGCGGTGCCGGCCGGGCACTGGATCGACTGGCCGCCCGAGGTGATGGCGAAGGCCTGGTTCGGGGTCAGGCTGCTGTATTCCCCGTCGAGGAAACCGAGATTGGCGAAGAACTGCAGATTGTCGGTGGCCTGCCAGGAGGACTCGATCTCGAGACCCCAGGTCTCGACCTCGTCGACATTGAAACGCGTGAAGGTGCCGCCGGGCGTGGTCGTTCCCGACAGCTGCAGGTCCTCGTAGGTGTTGAAGAAGCCGGTGGCGTTGAAGATCACGCCGTTGGCGAAGGCCGAGCGCAGGCCGAGTTCGAAGGTCTCGACCGTCTCCTCGTCCACCCGCTCGAAGCACGAGGTCGGCGAGAAGCAGTCCGGCGACCAGCCCCCGCCCTTGAAGCCGGTGCGCGCCGAGGCGAACACCATGACGTCGTCGCTGATGTCGTAGTCGGCGATCAGCGTGTAGCTCAGGAATTCGAACTCGGCCGTCTCCTGGCGCCCGAGGCCGGAGGCCAGGGCGGTGCTGTCCAGGTCCTTCTCCTCGTCGGTATAGCGAAGGCCTGCGGTCAGCGTGAAGCGCTCCGTGACGTCATAGAAGGCCTGGCCGAACACGGCGAAGGAATTCGTGCTGGTGTTGATGTCGAAGGGGAAGATGAAGCGCACGTCCAGATCGACATCCTCCTCGAAGTAGTAGACGCCGGCCACATAGTTGAGCGGGCCGGAGTTCTGCGAGGCGAGCGTGACCTCCTGGCTGAACTGCTCCTGGCCCGTGGCCTGGGAGTAGGGGAAGGTGACCTGGGTGTTCAGGTCGTCTTCCATCTCGCGATAGGCCGTGATCGAGGTGAAGGTGTGCCCGGCGAGCGTCCCGGTGACCTCGACCGAGGCGCCGCGCGTCTCGATCTCGTTCTCGTAGCCGGTGAAGCAGCCCGTCGGCGCGAGCAGGGCGAAGAAGCCCGAGGCGAAGACCGAGCAGTTGACCCCGGGCGCCGGCGCGATCGTGAACAGGTCGCCGTCGGCGTCGATCGGCGCGGCGAAGCTGGCCGGGACCGGATCGGAATCGTCCTGCGTCTCGTCGTAGCTGACCTTGAGCTCCCAGCCGGAGTTGAAACGGTGCAGACCCTGGAGCCGGTAGGAGAAGACGTCCCACTGGCCGATCTCGCGCGCATTGCCCGCGAGCGTGCCGTTGGGCTGGATGGAGAAGATGTCGTCGCGCTGGCGATGAAGGGCGGCGACGCGGAAGGCGGTGTTGTCGGAGATGGCGAAATTGGCGATGCCGCGGGCATCGAACCGGCCTTCATTGCCGACCGTGGTGCCCAGCTCGAGCGTGTTCTCGAACTGCGGCTCGACGCTCGCGAGCTTGATCGCGCCGCCGTTGGTGGACCGCCCGTAGAGCGTGCCCTGCGGCCCGCGCAGCACCTCGATGGACTCCAGGTCGACCACGTCCATCAGCGCGCCGACCGTGCGGCCGAGATAGACCCCGTCGACATAGATGCCGACCGCCGGGTCGACCGCGCCGCGCGATTCGTCCTCGCCGATGCCGCGCAGATAGATGCGGGCCGAGTTCGCGGTGCCGGTGCCGGTGGAGAGCGTCAGATTGGGGACGTTGAAATTGAGATCGGTGACGTCTTCCACCTGGCGGCGTTCGAGCAGCTCGGTGTCGAGCGCGGTCACGGCGACAGGCGTGTCCTGCAGGTCCTGGGTCACGCGCTGGGCGGTGACGGTGATGACGTCGCGCGGGCGGGCCTGCTCTTCCTCTTGGGCGTGCGCGACGAGCGGTAGCGCGGCCGGAAGCGCGGCTGCGAGCGCCAGCGCCGAGACGTGGTTGGTGAACTTCGTCATGGGTCGATCTCCTCCCCGGATATATGACACCTGATCAAATGGTATATCATTTAGCCAATTTGTAAAAAGCAATCCGCTTGCCACGCCGTTTAGGTACGGGAGGTGTTGCACAGAAGTCATAATTCCATTCCGGCCGCACCGGCGAAATAACAGGATATCACAGCATTTTCGAGGCCTTAGACGGGAAGAGTAAACGCAAAAATTGTACGCCTCTCTTCTTGGGACCGGTCCGCCCCGATCCGCAATGGCTGACGGCGTGACCGTGCGGCATCGCCGTGCCATCGTCACGTGCGCGCGTGTTCTTGCACCTTGCATTCGGACCGAAACCCGAATGGTATATCATTTGAGCGACAACAGGACGCGCCGCAGCGAAGGCGCCCGGGGAGAAGATCGGCACGTGTTGAGGCGCAGGGAGTTTCTCGGCCTGGCCGGGGCGGGCATGCTCGCCCCGGGCCTGGCTGCGTGCGGCGAGCAGCGCGAGCCGGGCGTGCTCTACGGGCGCGCCGTCGCGCAGGCCCCGCCGCGCACGCCCTGGGATGCCCAGTGGCGCAATTTCGAGCGCAATATCGCGGTCAACGAGTCGATCGACCTCGACTATTTCACCAAGGCCGAGCTCGGCGACGAGGAGCGCATGCTCCACGACCTGCGCCGCGGACGGGTCCATGTCGGGGGCATGAGCCTGCAGGGCCTGTCCTCCTCCATCCCCGAGCTGACGATCGCTATGTCGCCCTACCTGTTCTCCAGCCAGGGCGAGGTCGATTTCGTCTACGACAACTATCTCTTCGACATCGTCGACGAGCTGGCGATGGCGCAGAATCTGCGCCTCCTGCAGTGGGTGGAGGTGGGCTGGACGCATCTGTATGCCGACCGTCCGCTGACCCATCCCGACATGGCCGAGGGGCTGCGCATGCGCACCTCGCCGAACGCGGCGGCGCGCTATTTCTGCGAGGCGGCCGGCATGGACGCGATCCCGCTCGGCATCGCCGACGTGGTGCCCGCCCTGCAGACGGGCCTTGTCCAGGGCGGGCTGTCCTCGACGACCTTTCACTTCTTTTCCACGCTGGAGCTCGCGGCCCACTTCACGCTGACCTATCACTCCTACGACACCGGGGCGATCGTGCTGAACAAGCCCTGGTACGAGCGCGCGACGCCCTCCCAGAAGGCGACGATCGACGGCGCCTGGGGCAGTTCCGCCGATGCGCGCGCCGGGGTGAGGGGGCTGACCGGGACGCTGCTCGACGCGATGCGGGCCGGCGAGATCGCCACTCCGGAGGGCGGCACGCGCGAGCTGCGCACCGTGACGGGTGAGCGCATCCGGGTCCACACCCTGACCGAGGCCGAACGCGCGGCCTGGATCGCGAGGACGGAAAACGTCATCGACCGGCTCATCGCCACGATCGGCGGGCGCTCGCGCGAGGTCTACGAGCAGATCCAGGCCGGCAAGGCGCAATATGCCCGCCTGCAGGCCGAAGCGCCGGAGGCGGCCTCGTGAGCGGTCTTCTCAAGGCGCTTTCCCGCTTCGAGCGCACGGTCTGCATCATCGCCTTCGCGGTGATGGCGATCGCGCTGATGGCCGACGTGGTCTCGCGCCGGCTGTTCGCCACCGGCCTGATCGGCGCCACGGAAGTCGCCGTCTACGGCATGATCGCGGTGGCCATGTTCGGCATCGGAATCGCCACCGACGCGGGCGCGCACCTGCGGCCCCGCTTCCTGGACGCGATCTTCCCCAGGGCCTGGCGCGACGGTGTCCAGCGCCTCGCCTACGCGACCACCGCGCTGTTCTTCGCGATCTTCGCCGGGCTCTCGGCCTGGATGGTCGCGGAGAGCTTCGTGCTCGGCGACCGCACGGAGATCCTGCGCGCGCCGGTCTGGGCGCTGCAGTCGATGATCCTCGTCGGCTTCGCGACCAACATGCTGCGCTTCGCGGTCTATGCCGCCCGGCCCGGTCTCGCCCCGCGCGACGAGGTCGAAGCCGCGCTCGAGGACATCCGCGAGGAGGGGGCGTGATGGAAGGCTGGCTCCTCGTCGCCCTCATCCTCGTGCTGATGATCCTGCGCCAGCCGGTCCTGGTCCTGCTCGGCGCCGCCACGCTCTTCGTCTATTCGGTCTATGCCGACGGGCGCACGGAATATGCGGTCTACGATGTCTGGTTCGCGGTGAACCAGGAGGTACTGCTGGCGATTCCGCTCTTCGTGCTGGCTGGCGCGATCATGAGCAAGGGCACGATCGCGGAGCGGATCATCGACCTGATGCGCGAGTTCACCCGCCCGATCCCCGGCGGGCTGGCGCTCGCCTCGATCCTGTCCTGCGCCGGTTTCGCGGCGATCTCCGGCTCTGCGGCCGTGACCCTGCTCGCGGTCGGCGGAATCATGTACAAGGCGCTGATCGACTGCGGCTATTCCAAGAGCTTCGCGATCGGGTCGCTGTGCGCGGGCGGGGTGCTCGGGATCATCATCCCGCCCTCCATCCCGCTCATCCTCTACGGCTACATGACGCAGGTCTCGATCGCGCAGCTCTTCCTGGCCGGCATCGGGCCGGCGCTCGTGCTCATCGCCGCCTTCGCGCTCTACGGCTTCGTGCTGAACTTCAGGTACCGCGAGGGGGCCTGGCGCCTGTCGGGGCTGGCGCGCGCGATCCGGCGCTCGATCTTCGCCGTGCCGATCCCGGTGATCATCCTGGGCGGCATATATGGCGGCATCTTCACCGTGACCGAGGCCGCGGCGGTGGCCGTCGTCGTCGCCGTGCTGGTGGAGGTCCTGCTGCACCGCGACATCTCGCTGAAGGGGCTCGGCGAGGTGACGATCGACTCGGCCAAGCTGCTGGGCTCGCTCTACCCCGTTCTCGCCTTTGCCTTCTCGCTGAACGTCTTCCTCACCGCGCAGGGCGTGCCCCAGGCGCTGGTGGAAAGCATGGGCGAGCAGATCGACGGGCAGACCGAGTTCATCCTGCTGGCCAATGCGCTTCTGCTTGTGGTTGGCATGATCATCGATGTCGGCTCGGCGACGCTGGTGCTCGCGCCCCTCCTGCATCCGCTCGCCGAGGCCAACGGCATGGACCCGGTCCATTTCGGGATCGTGATGATCGTCAATCTTGGGATCGGCTATCTCACCCCGCCGCTGGGGCTCAATCTCATCGTGGCGATGGCCGCGTTCAAGGAGAGCTTCTGGACCATCACCAAGGCGGTCTTGCCCTTCATCGCCCTGATGATCGCGAGCCTGCTCGTCATCGCCTTCGTTCCCGAGATCGCGCTGGTGTTCACCAGCGAGGGCTAGGCTCCCTCACGCCTGTCCCAGCCCGGTGTGCGCGGCCACCTGCGCGACGAGCTGGGCGTGGAGACGCTCCGGATCGAGCCGCGCCGCGAGATCGGCGTCGTCGACCGCGCGCGCCACCGCATCCTGGCGCAGGGCCTGCCAGATCTGCAGCAGGAAGCCGCCATGGCCGTCCGGCTGCCAGGGCAGGTCCTCGGGCCGCTCGGCGAAGGCCGGCGGCTGGGCCGGCTGCGGAAGTCCTCTTGCAGGCTCGCCCGGATGCTCGAACAGGAAGCCGGCGAGCCGGTCGAGCGCGGCCTCGCGCTCGCTCCAGCGCTCGATCGTCACCGCCGGCGAGACCGCGCCCAGCCGCCCCAGATGCGCGGCAAGCGGGTCCTTTTCCATCGCGCCGATCAGGGTGGGCACCTCGACCCGGTCCGGGCCGATTTCGCCCTGGCGCCGGATCGCGGCGCGGTAGGGCGCGAGATAGCCGTCCCCGGCGGTGAGCCAGTCGCGCAGCCGGCGCAGGCGCAGCTCCAGCGGCGGCACGGGCAGGGCCATGCGCGCGGCGATGCGCCGGTCGTACCAGGGAAAGAACAGCCGTTGCTCTTCCAGCCGCGCCCAGATCGAGGCGAGGTGCGAGCCGTCCCAGGCCGGCGCGTAGGTGACGAGATAGTGCGCGAGGAAGTCGGCGCGCTCCTGCTTCGTCCACACCGCATAGCCGTCGAGCGCCAGCGCGCTCGCGCGTTCGGGAAAGGACAACGCGAAGCTCATCGCCGTGCCCGCCCCGGTATGGAAGCCGTAGAGCGCGGCGCGCTCGACCCGCATCACGTCCATGAAGGCGTGGAGATGGCGCGCATAGTCCGCGCTCTCCGGATCGGGTGCCGTCAGCGGCGCCGACAGCCCGTTGCCGGGCGTGTCGAGGCCGATCACGTCGAAGCGCCTGGCCAGCCGCTTGGCGATCGCGGCGAGCGCATCGGCGCTTTCCGGCGAGCCGTGCAGCAGGATCGCGACCGGCGCGCCGGCCCGGCCCGCGCGCTGGTAGGCGGTCAGGCTTGCGCCCGCCTCGACGAAGCCCCGCTCGCCCCAGCCCGCTTCGATCCTCGCCGTCACAGCTCGATCACCTCCACGATGGTGCCGTCGGGGGCCGACAGGCACCCCGCGCGCCTGCCGTTGTAGGGCGCGCCCTCGCGCACGGCCGGGGCCTTGATCCAGGGGCCGGGGATGGAGTCGAACTCGGGATGCAGGAAGGTCCCGATCGCCGCTCCGGGCGGCAGCATCCCCTCGTGGCGCGGGCGCGCCTGCGCGGCACTCGGATACTGGTCGAGTTCCAGGAACACGTCGCGGCCGTGGATGCCGGTGGAGATGGTGTGCAGCTCGGCGGTGGGCGTGCCGAAGGCATTGGCGAGCATGTGATACTCGATGTCCATGATCCGCCCTGTCTCGAAGTTCAGCGTGCGGTCGAACCAGGCCAGGCTGTTCCTCATGTCTGAGCAGCCGATGACGAGGATGAACAGCTTGTCGATCAGGGTCTGCGCGCGCGGCAGGTCGTAGGCGGGCAGGTCGTCGCGGATCTGCGTGAGATAGACGATCTCCTCGTCCGGGCCCTTTATCTGCATGGGATAGATCGCCGGCAGGCCCTCGATCTCGCGCGGCGGACCGATCACCTCGAAGGGGGAGCCCTCGATCTTCTCGTGCGCCTTCAGCACGTCGGTGACGCAGATCTCGATCGCCGCCCAGCCCCAGGTCACCAGCGCCCTGTAGCCGGGCACGGGGGGCTGCTCGACGAGCCGCAGATAGATCTCCGCCCCGCTCGCGGGCGCCATCACGGCGGTGCGGCAGCCCGCGCTCGCCGGTGCGCCGAAACTCTCCGCCAGCGCGCCGGGCAGTTCGCCCTTCGAGACCGTCTCGTAATCGAGCCAGTCGCGATAGCGCGCCTCGGCGGCATCGAGATCGGCCACGGTCAGAGTGGCTGCGCGCAGAAGCTTCATCCTCGTCTCCCCGGCTTGGCGCGCGCTGTCCTGTGCGCGGCTTTTCAGAAATGGTATATCATTTGAGATGCCGGTCTAGCCGATGGCCGGGCCGGATGTCCAACGCTTTGCTTCGCTCAGACGGGAAAGCCGGTTCGTCATCGCCGGCGACGACTCCGCCCTTTTGCGGGTCGGCTTCGACACGCGGCAAGGCTTGCGCGGGCGGGTCCATCCCCGCTCTCATCCGGGCCCCGGCCGGGTCTCCGGCACGGCTATGACGGAATGACGGCGGAGGAGGCCGTCGGGAAGCGCTTGGGCAGGGGCGGCTCAGCGTGGAGGCCCTGTTCCGGCGGGGGAGCGCCTGCCTCTCAGTTCTCCTGAAAATCCTTCGCCGCCTGCTCCGAGCTCACCTCGTCGCCGCGCTGCAGCGCGTCCTGCTCCTGCTGGAGGATGCGCAGGATGCGGGCGATGAATTCCTGGGTCCAGGCGCCGCGCTCGGCGGCCTCGGCCTTGTCGGGCGCGAAGCCCTCGATGTCGGCGCGGGTCAGCGTGCCCTTCTTCTCCAGCACGCGCTCCACGGTATCCAGGCGCTGGCGCATCACCGAGACTTCCTGGGCCAGCGCCATGACGATCGTCATCAGGCGCTCGGTGTCCTGGTTTTCCAGGAACCAGGGCCGCTTGCCGCGCGCCTTGGCGCCGGCATGCTTCAGCGGATCGAAGGCGTCCATCAGGCGGCCTCCCCGGTCTTCTTCATCGTCTTCTTCTGCGCGCCGATGACGTGCCAGGCGGCCTTGCGCCCGTAATCTTCCACCTCGTCGGTGTCCGGGGCCGGGAAGAGGCCGGTATCCACGACCGCCGCGACGCCGTCATGGAGAATCTTCTCCTGCCCGAAGCCGGCCTTGATCATCAGATCGTCGAGATCGATCTCGTGCATCGTCGTCCAGAACGGCTCGTTGTTGTAGAACGCGTCCCAGTCGCGCATGGCCTGCTCGTAATAGGTCATGGTGTCGGAATATTGCGGCTGCTCGACATGCAGCACGATGCCGCCGGGCTTCAGCAGGCGCCGCGTCTCGGCGAAGATCTGCTCCATGGCCTTCTTGCTGGTCTCGTGCAGGAACATGGTGGTCTGGATCCAGTCGAAGCTCTCGTCCTCGAAGCGGGAGAGGTCCTCGGCATCGGCCTGCACGAACCTGACATTCTCGATCCCGAGCGATTTCGCGCGCGCCAGGCCGTAGCGCAGCATGGGCGCGCCGGCGTCCACCGCAACGACCTCGGCCTCGGGGAAGGCTTGCGCGATCGGCAGCACGTTGTGGCCGAGCCCGGCGCCGAGATCGAGAATCCGCTTCGGGGCGAAGCCGGGCAGGTTCCTCTTCACCCATGCCACGACCGCGTGCCCGCCGCCATCGTTGTAGCGCCCGAGCGCCCCGCCGGTGGTCGCGAAGATGCCCAGATCGTAATTGGCCGGCCCCGTCACGTCGCCCGGCGCGCGCTCGGTATGATAGCTGCCCGGCATGAGGTGATGATCGACGGCCGTGAGATAGCGCGGGACGGCGAAGCCCTCCTTCAGCTCCAGGCGCGGATCGCCTTCGGTGAGCTTGCGGGCCTTCTCGTTGAGTTCGCCCGCCTGGCGCAGGCACACCCAGCGCCCGGCCTCCTGGCGCTGCTCCATCGTCGCGCGGCGCAGCGCGGACCACCACTGGAAGGCCGGATCCTTCAGCAGCGCCTTCCTGACCTCGTGGCGGTTCCGAAACGCGCCCTGCGCCTTGACATGGGCCGGCTCCACGCGCGTCTCGAAGGCGGCCTTCACGCCCGGCATCACGCGGCTCGCGAGGTGACGGTTCATCTGGGCGAGGAAGTTGAAGCGCTCGGCCTCGTCATGGCTCGTCCCCGGCATCATCGCGTGCTTGCCGACGAGGCGGTAGTCGGGTGGTCCGTCATAGGCCGGGCGGGCCTGCTTGTCGCTCCTGGCGAGATCTTCGGGCATGTCCGGCCCTCCTTGCGTCTCGTGGCTGCGCGAAAAGTCGAAATCCGCGTTTGACCAAATGATATATCATTTGCGAGAGTGAAGCGCCAAGCGACGCAGTCACGCCTGCGCGCCGATGCCGCATCCTGCCGGCCATCATCGCGCGCGGATCGAGGAAGGAAAAGCGCCATGACGACCCGCATCATCGCCCTGTTCAACCTGAAACCCGGCGTTTCCGCGAAGGACTACGAGGCCTGGGCGAAGTCGACCGACCTGCCCACGGTCAATGGCCTGAAATCGGTCGATGGGTTCGAGGTGTTCAGGGCCACGGGGCTTCTGGGCTCCACCGACGCGCCGCCCTACGAGTATATCGAGATCATCGACGTGAACGACATGGAGACGTTCGGCGGCGAGGTCGGCAGCGAGACGATGCAGAAGGTCGCCCGCGAGTTCCAGGCGATGGCCTGCGACCTCTCCTTCATCCTGACCGAGAAGCTGGGCTAGGGCGATGGGACGCTTCACCGGCAAGACCGCCGTCATCACCGGCTCGGGCCGACGCCAGGGCCTCGGCGAGGCGATCGCGAAGCGACTGGCCCGGGAGGGCGCGGCCGTCGTGATCTCAGATCTCGGAAGGAGCGCCGATCCCGCGACCCCGCCCGAGCATATCGGCGCGACCGCCGAGATGGACGAGATCGCGCAGGACATCCGCAAGGCCGGCGGCACCGCCTCGACGAAACCCTGCGACGTGCGCGATCTCGAGCAGATGCGCGCGCTGGCGAAGCACGCCGTCGACACGCACGGCTCGCTCGACATCTGGGTGAACAATGCCGGCATCGGCTATATCATGAAGCCGCTGCTCGACGTCACGGCAGAGGACTGGCGCGCGGTGATCGATGTGAACCTCACCGGCTGCTTCTTCGGTATCAAGGCGGCCGCCGAGGTGATGGTGAAGGCCGGCAGGGGCGGACGCATCGTCAATATCGCGAGCCAGGCGGCGAAATCCGGCTTTCCCCACGCCCAGGCCTATACCAGCTCCAAGCACGGCCTCGTCGGCCTCGTGCGTTCGGCCGCGATCGAGCTCGGCCCGCACGCGATCACCGTCAACAATGTCTGCCCCAACCACGTCACCACCGGCCTCGGCGCCTGGCAGAACGAGTATTTCTCCAAGGTCGTCGGGGCGGCCAGCGTGGAGGACTACCTCGAGGCGATGGCGAACCGCATCCCGATGAAGCGCCCCGGCAGGGCGAGCGACACGGCCAGTGCGGTGGCCTTCCTGTGCTCGGAGGAGGCGGAGTATATCACCGCGGAAAGCATGAACGTCTCCGGCGGGGAGGAGCCGCATTGATCGTTTTCAAGGTTGCGGGCAGCCTCCTCACCCCACCCCCTCGCTTCGCTCGGACCCTCCCCATCAAGGGGAGGGAGGGGTTGATGCTGGACCTTCCAGAACGCTCTCCTTCCTCCCCCTCGAAGGGGGAGGCGCCCGCGAAGCGGGCGGAGCGGGTGAGATGACGGCCGCGACATCGAGAGTGAACCCATGACCCACAACCCGCCGCCTGGCTTCACTTGGCCCAACGGGGCAAGACTCGCGCTCTCCCTCGTCGTCAATGTCGAGGAGGGCGCGGAGAAGAATATCCGCGACGGCGATAAGGGGCCCGAGCCGGTCGACGAGCTCGGCGCGACGCCGGCCAGGGCCGAGATCCGCGTGCACGGCAACGAGACGAACTACCAGTACGGCATCAATCGCGGCGCGCCGCGCGTGCTCGATCTGCTGGACCGCTTCCAGCTCCCCGCGACATGGACGGCGGCCTCCCTCGCGCTGGAACGCGCGCCCTGGCTCGCCAAGGCCATCATGGCGCGCGGCGACGAGCCCTGCTGCCACGGCTATCGCTGGAAATTCCAGGCCTTCATGGACGAGGCGGCCGAGCGCGAGTTCATCCGCAAGGGGGTTTCCAGCCTCGAAAGGACCTGCGGGCGCAGGCCCTCGGGCTGGCTCTCGCGCTATCTGCACACCGACATCACGCGCGGCCTGCTCGCCGAGGAGGGCTTCCTCTATCACATGGACGATTACTCCGACGACTTTCCCTTCTGGGACGTCGTCGAGCTGCCCGGCGGCGGCACGAAGCCGATCATCGTCCTGCCCTATGCCATCGATTCCAACGACATGAAGTTCTGGCTCTCGCCGGCCTTCACCGCCACGAACTGGCTGACCTACGCCATCGACACCTTCGACTGGCTGCTGGAAGAGGCGAACGCGCAGGGCGCGCGCATGATGAGCCTGGGGCTGCACCTCAGGATCATCGGCCGGCCCGGCCGGATCGGGGCGCTGAGGGACTTCCTGCAATACGTCACCAGCCATGACGGGGTCTGGATCGCCAGGCGCGAGGACATCGCGAGGGCCTTCGCCGAGGCGGTGCCGGCACCCGCGTGAGCCGGCGGTGGAGCCGCCCCGATTGACCGGACAAACGCCTCGGCCTACTTTGTCCGGACAAATCGGGGGCCGACATGCGCTCACTTCTCTTCGTTCCGGGCTCGAGGCCCGACCGCTTCGCCAAGGCGCTTGCCGCCGGGGCCGACGCGGTGTGCGTCGACCTGGAGGACGCCGTCGCCCCGGACGGCAAGGCAGACGCGCGGGAGGCGGTCGTTGGCGCCCTGATAGCGGGAGATCGTGTCGGAGTACGCGTCAATAGCGTCCGCACAGACGACGGCAAGGCCGATCTCGACGCGCTCTCGACCGCTCCCGCCCCGGTCTTCGTCATGGTCCCCAAGGCGGAGACGCCCGGGGACATCGCTGCGGTTCGCGCTGGGATAGATGCCCCCGTCATCGCCCTGGTCGAGACCGCGGAGGGCCTTCGCAATGCCTGGGACATCGCCGCGGCCGAAGGCGTCTCGGCGGTCATGTTCGGGGGTGGCGACTATGCCGCCGAGCTCGGCATCGCCATGGATTTCGAGGCCCTGCTGTTTGCCCGCTCGCAGATCGTCGCCGCGGCGGCGAGGGCGCGCGTGCCGGCGATCGACGTGCCTTGGCTCGACGTGTCCGATCCTGCCGGGCTGAAGCGCGAGGCAGAGCGGGTCAAGGCCTTGGGATATAGGGCGAAAGCCTGCATCCACCCGACCCAGCTCGAGACCGTCAATGCCGTCTTCACGCCCACCCCGGACGAGATCGCGCGCGCGCAGGCGATCCTGCAGGCCCTTGAAAACGCACAGGGCGGGGCCGCGCTCCTGAATGGAAAGCTCATCGAGAAACCCGTCGCGCTCGGCGCGCGCCGCACGCTGGAGGCCGCGCGCTCGGCCGGACTGGAGACCTAGAATGGTTCAGAATTTCAAGGAGGTGGGTCCGCAGCGCTATCGCGAGACCTTCGGTCGCTACTTCGAGGACTTCCACGAGGGCGATGTCTACGAGCATCGTCCCGGCAAGACGGTGACCGAGTACGACAACCACCTCTTCACCCTGCTGACGCTGAACACCCATCCGATGCATTTCGACGCCGAGTTCGCCAAGGCTTCGGAATTCAAGAAGAATCTGGTGGTGAGCCCCTACACGCTCGCGCTCGTCATCGGCATGAGCGTGACCGATGTCTCCCAGAAGGCGATCGCCAATCTGGGGATGGACGAGGTGAAATTCACCGCCCCGGTCTTCGCCGGCGACACGATCTATGCCGAGAGCGAGGTGCTGGCCAAGCGCGAGAGCAAGAGCCGCCCCCATCAGGGCATCGTCACCGTGGCCAGCCGCGGGATCAACCAGCGCGGCGAGACGGTCGTGACCTTCAAGCGCAACATGCTGATTCCAAAGAAAGGTTTCGGCGTCGAGGACAAGGTGGAGAATTACTGATGGCCGCTGCCGAAGACCATATCCTCACCGAGGCCGACGAGCGTCAGATGCTCGACGCGATCGCCAAGTGGATCGAGAAGAAGGTCGCCCCCGTCGCGATGAAGCTTGAGCACGCCGACGAATGGCCCGGAGACCTCGTCGAGGACATGAAGGAGCTCGGCCTGTTCGGCGCGCTGATCCATCCCGATCATGGCGGGCTGGGCCTTTCCGCCACGGCCTACTCGAAGATCGTCATGATGATCGCCGAGGAGTGGATGAGCCTGACCGGGATCTTCAACTCCCATCTCATGATGGCCCAGATCGTCCAGAAATTCGGGACGCAGAGGCAGAAGGACTACTGGCTGCCGCGCTTTGCGAGCGGAGAGCTGCGGGGCGGCCTCGCGCTGACCGAGCCCGATGCCGGCACCGACCTCCAGGCGATCCGCACCACCGCGAAACGCAGGGGCGACACCTACATCGTAAACGGCGCCAAGACCTGGATTTCCAATGCGATCAAGGGCCATTGCGCGGCGCTCCTGGTGAAGACCGATCCCGACGCCGAGCCGCGCTACAAGGGCATGTCCATGCTCATCGTCTCCAAGATCGATCCCGAAACCGGCGCGCCTCGCAAGGGCATCCGCAACGGCAAGAAGCTGGAGAAACTCGGCTACAAGGGCATCGATTCCGGCGAGTTCGTCTTCGAGGACTACGAGGCCGATGCCGAGCTTGCCCTGGTCGGCGGGGAGGAGGGCAAGGGCTTCTTCATGGCGACCGGCGGACTGGAGATCGGGCGCATCAACATCGCCGCGCGCTCGGTCGGCATTGCGAGGCGAGCCTTGCGCGAATCCATCGCCTATTCCCAGCAGCGCCACACCATGGGCAAGCCGATCTGCGAGCATCAGGCGATCCAGCTCAAGCTCGGCGAAATGGCCGCCAAGACAAAGGCTTCCGAACTCCTGGTGCAGGACGCGGCACGCGCCTACGACACCGGCGAGCGCGTCGACATGGAGGCGGGCATGGCGAAATACTTCGCCTCGGAAACCGCAGTGGAGGTCGCCACCGAAGCAATGCGCATCCATGGCGGCTACGGCTATTCCAAGGAATACCCGATCGAGCGCCTCTATCGCGATGCGCCGCTGATGTGCATCGGGGAGGGCACCAACGAGATGCAGCGCATCATCATCGCCAAGCAGCTGATCAAGCGCAATCCGGTGTGAGACCGGGATGTCCTCTCCCGCTTGCGAGAGAGGTGCCCGCGAAGGGGCATCGCCCCCCTTCGGCCCTTCGGGCCACTCCCCGCTCCAGCGGGAGAAGACATCGCGCAGGGAGGATCGAACCCATGCACAAGCCCCTGTCCGGCATACGGGTCCTGACGATCGAGCAGTATGGCGCCGGGCCCTACGGCACGCAGCTCCTGGCGAGCCTCGGCGCGGACGTCATCAAGATCGAGAACCCGGCGACCGGCGGGGACAGCGCGCGTCATGTCGGCCCGCATGGCCTGGGCGAGGCGGACAGCGAATTCTTCCAGACCTTCAACAGGAACAAGCGATCCGTCGCGCTGGACCTCAAGGACGCGACCGACCGGGAGAAGTTCGAGCGCCTGGTGAAGACCGCCGACGCCGTCGCCAACAATCTGCGTGGCGATCAGCCGGCCAAGCTGAAGCTCGATTACGCCGCGCTTTCAGGGATCAAGCCGTCCATCGTGTGCGCGCACCTGTCCGCCTACGGCCGCGGAGGCGCGCGCGAGGCATGGCCGGGCTACGACTATCTCATGCAGGCCGAAGCCGGGTTTCTCTCGTTGACCGGCGAGCCGGACGCCCCGCCGGCGCGGTTCGGGCTTTCCATGGTCGATTTCATGACCGGCACGATGATGGCCACGGGCCTCGTTTCCGCGATCCTGGGGGCGCAGCGCACCGGCAGGGGCTGCGATGTCGACGTGTCGCTGCTCGACACTGCCCTGCACCAGCTCTCCTACCCGGCGACCTGGTATCTCAACGAGGGGACGCAGACCCGCCGGGTCGCGCGCTCGGCCCATCCTTCCGTGGCGCCGTCCCAGCTGTTCAGGACGGCCGACGGCTGGATATTCCTGATGTGCCAGCTGCCGAAATTCTGGGAGATTTTCTGCCGCGAGGCCGGTTGCGAGGCGCTGCTGGAGGACGAGCGCTTCGCCACGCCGAGGGCGCGCGCGCAGAACCGCGACGCCCTCACCCGCGAACTCGATGCGGTCCTCCAGGCCGCCACCACAGCCGACTGGATGGTCCGCCTCGGCGGCAAGGTGCCGGTCGCCCCGGTCCACGACCTAGCCCAGGCGCTCGCCGCACCCGACGCGCAGGGCCTGGTCGAGACGGTCGATCACCCGGCCAAGCCTGACGGCCTGAAACTCCTGCGCGAGCCCTTCCGCATCAACGGCGAACGCCCGTCCGGCACGCGCGCGCCAAGGCTCGGCGAACACACCGAGGACGTGCTGGGAGGGGACTCATGAAACTCGCCGGCCTGAACGTCATCGACCTCTCCGCCTTCCTGCCCGGGCCGCACCTGACGATGATGATGGCCGACCATGGCGCCGACGTGGTCATGGTCGAGCCGGCCAACGGGGTCGGCGAGCCGACGCGCGAGATCGGCTGGAAGACGCCAGACGGGGTCTCGGTCTGGTTCCGCAATATCGCGCGCGGCAAGCGTTCGCTGAAGCTGAACCTGAAGGATCCCGACGGGCAGGCCCTGCTGCATGCGCTGGCGAAAGAGGCCGACGTGGTGGTGGAGGCCTTCCGGCCGGGCGTCGCGAAGCGGCTCGCGGCCGATTACGAGACGCTGTCGGCGATCAATCCGCGCCTCGTCTACTGCTCCATTTCCGCCTTCGGGCAGGAGGGGGCCTATGTCACGAAACCCGCTCACGATCTCACCGTCCAGGCGCTCGCCGGCCTCGTCGATCTCAACCGCGGGCTGGAGGATGGAAAGCCCGCCTCGCCCAACATGCCGGTCGCCGACATGGCCGCCTCGCTGATGGCGCTGTCGGCGATCCTGATGGCGCTCTACCGGCGCCACGAGACGGGGCGCGGCGACTTCATCGACATGGCGATGTACGATGCGTGCCTTGCCTCGACGCCGAACGTGACGGGGCCGGTCTTCGCCGATGGCGACCACCCCCCGGTCAAGGACATGAGGAGCTTCGGCGGGGCGGCGATGTATCATGTCTACGAGACGGGGGACGGCAAATTCCTCGTCCTCGGCGGCTCCGAGCCGAAATTCGCAAAGAACCTCCTCGACGCGCTCGGCCGGCCGGACCTGTTCGAGCTTGCCCGCACCGAGCCCGGCCCGGATCAGGAATCCCTGCGGACCTTCTTCCGCGAGACGTTCAAGGCGAGGAGCCTTGCCGAGTGGGAGGCTTTCCTCAGCCGGATCGATGTCTGCTGGGCGCCGGTGCGCACGCTCAAGGATGCGTTCGACGATCCCCACACCGAGGCGCGCGGCCTGGTCTTCACCGACGCGGACGGCAACCGCCATATCGGCCTGCCGATGAAGTTCCGCAACGAACCGGGAAAGCCCTCCACGAGCCTGCCCGGGTTCGGCGAGCACTCCGAGGCGCTGGCGAGGCAGGCCGGTTTCGACGACGCGCGGATCAGGGCGATGACGGATCGCGGAGCGATCTAGCCCTCTCGCGTCAGAACCATGTCGTAGGAGAAGCGGTCGCCGGGATGGACGCTCTCGGAGACCGCGATGATCCGGCCCTGCGCATCGAGATAGCGCCGGCGGGTCATCAGCGCCGCCCCCGCGACGGCAGCCTGCAAGGGCTCGGCCTCCTCCGGGGTCAGGAGATGGGCCTCGATGGCCTGCTCGATGCGGGCCGGGGCGATGCCGTGCTGGCGCTCGATCCAGTCGGTGATCGCACCGCGAAGCTCGGACAGGGCGATGGCGCCCGGTGCGAGATCGGCGCGCACCAGGATCACCGTGCGCGCCACGGGCGGCCCTTCCTCGCCCTCGCGCAACCCTGTGATCTGCAGATAGGCCGTATCCGGCTCGAGCCCGAAGCGGCGCACGAGAGCGGGATCGCCGTCCACCCGGCTCGTGGCGAGCACGCGCAGCCGCGCCGCGCGGGCGTATTGCAGCAGATCCTCCATCCCGCCGAGGCGCTGGGTGAAGGCGGCGGGAGTCTCCCGCGCCACCACCACGGTGCCCGCCCCGCGACGGCGCGCGATGAGGCCGGCCTCAGACAGGAGGCGCAGCGCCTCGCGCACGGTGTGGCGGGAAACCTTGTGGCTCGCCATCAGGGCGTGCTCGGTCGGCAGCTGCTCGCCGATGCCGGGGCGGCCTTCGGCGATGGCGCGCTTCAGGCTCTCGGCAAGCTGGGCGTAGCGGGGGGCCTGGTCGGTCACATCTGTCTCCGCTTCTCGTCCCACGCCGCGCTCAGGGCATCGCGATGGGCCGGCGCCGCGATCGCGATCGGCGCTCCTGCACATGCGTCGAGATCGAGTCCGTGAAGTCTCGCAATACCACATTCCGCGACGACCGCATCGACGGGCGTGCGCGGACGCATCGCCGCGACGGCGTCTTGCAGCGAAATCGGGGCGGATTTTTTCGCCATGGGTTCTTTTCCACCGAACCGGCGTGATGCTACAAGCAAAATATGTCCGGACAAAGTTTCGCCCCCGTCACGCGCCGTCTCGCCGCGATCCTCGCCCGCCCGGTCTCGCACGGGGACAAGTCGCGCGCAGCCCGCGCTCTGCTCGACTGGACGGGCTGTGCGGTGGCCGGTGCGGCAAGCGCAGCAGGCCGCGCGGTGCGCGCGGCGCTGGCCGAGGAGGCGGCGGGGCCCTGCACGGTGATCGGCGGGGCGGGCCGCGCGCCGCTGGCCGCCTCGCTCGCCAACGGGGCGGTCGGCAACGTGCTGGAGATGGACGATGTCGACAAGCGGGCCATCCTGCATCCCGGGCCGACCGTTATCCCGGCCGCGTTCGCCCTGGCGCAAGCGAAAGATGCGAGTACGGACGAATTCCTCGCAGGGCTCGTGCGCGGATACGAGGCGGTGATCCGGCTCGGGCGCACGGTCGGGCCGGGCCACTACGCCTTCTGGCACAATACCGGCACGTGCGGGCCCGTCGGAGCGGCGGCGGCATGTGCCTCGCTGCTGGGGCTCGATGCGGAGCGGACCGCCCATGCCCTCGCCCTCGCCGCGACGCAGGCGAGCGGGTTCTGGCAGACCCGTCACGAGCCGGCCTCGATGGCGAAACAGCTCCACACCGCGCGTGCGGCCCATGCCGGACTGTTCGCGGCGCGGCTCGCGGCGGAAGGCTTCCAGGGACCGCTCACCGTCTTTGAGGGCGAGCAGGGCTTCTTCGCCGCGACCTGCCCCGGCGCCGAGGCCGAGGACGTGGTGGCGCAGCTGGACTCGGGCTGGAAGATCCACGAGGTGAGCGTCAAGCCCTGGCCGGCCTGCCGCCACGCCCATCCGGCGATCGACGCGGCACTGGCGCTGCGCGCGCAGGGCGTGCGGCCGCAGGACATCGACCGCATCGAACTGTCCACCTACGCGGACGCGGTTAAGTTCTGCGACCGTGTGAGGCCGCAAAGCGTGATCGAGGCGAAGTTCTCGCTGCAGCACTCGGTGGCGGTGGCCCTGATCGAGGGCCCGCCCCGTCTTTGCCATTTCGAGGCCGGAGCGTTCGAGCGAGAGGATGTCCGGGCCCTGGCCGCGAAGGTCCGCGTTCGGGCGGCGGAGCCTTGGGACGGCGCCTACCCCGCCCATTACGGGGCGGGGCTGAGGGCGGTGCTGGGCGGCGGGCGCGAGATCGCGCACCGCCAGCGCGACGCGCTCGGCGACCCGGAAAATCCGCTCCCGGAAGAGCGCCTGACGCAGAAGGCCGAGGCCCTGTGCGCGGCCGGCGGCATGGATGCGGCCGCCGCCGCGCGCCTGATCGCGGCGGCGCTGTCGCTCGGCGAGGGCGGGGCGCTCGATACCTATGCCGCGGCCCTGCCGCGCGAGGCGGCGTCATGAACCCGGCGGAACTCTTCGCCCGTCACGTCCTGTCGCTCGGCTGGGACGATCTGCCCGAAGCCGCGCAGGCGGCGGCCAGGCGCTTCTACCGCGACACGCTCGGCGTCGGGATCGCGGGATCGAAAGCCGCGTATGCGGACAAGGTGCTCGCCATCGCGCGCGGCTGGGGCACGGCGCAGGCGGTTCCGGCTGCCACCGTCTGGAACGGGCCGAAACTGCCCGCCGCCGCGGCGGCCTATGTGAACGGCTTCCAGATCCACGGCCAGGAATATGACTGCGTGCACGAGCGCGCGGTGGTCCATCCCTTCGCGGTGATCGGCGCGGCCCTGACCGCGGAAGCCGAGGCGCGCGGGGCCTCGGGCGCGGACCTGCTCGCGGCGATCGTGGGCGCGGTCGATGTCGCGGCCGGGATCGGGGTCGCGGTGACGAGCCCGATCCGCTTTTTCCGCCCGGCCAATGCCGGTCTGATCGGCGCGGCGTTCGGCATTGCGCGCCTTCGCGGCTTCGACGTGGACACGACGCTGGACGCGGCCGGCTACGCGCTCGCCCAGGCGGCCGGCACGATGCAGGCCCATGTCGAGGGAACCCCCGCACTCGCGGTCCAGATCGCGGCCGGCGCGCGCGCGGCGATCCTTGCCGCGGATCTCGCCGGGGCCGGGCTGCGCGGCCCGCACGACATGCTGGAAGGTCCGTATGGATACTTTCCCCTGTTCGAGGAGCGCTGGAATCTGGCCCCGGTGCTCGACAGCCTCGGGACGGTGTTCCGCATCACCGAGCTCAGCCACAAGCCCTGGCCGACGGGCCGGGCCGCCCAGGGCGGGATCGCGATGGCGCTCCAGCTGCGCGGGGACGGGCTCGAGGCGGGCGAGATCGAGCAGGTCACGCTCACCGCGCCCCCGCTCGTCGCCCGGCTCGTCGGGCGCCGTCCGGAGCCGGACATGGGCGTGGCCCATGCCCGGCTGTGCTTTGCCTACACCGGCGCGGTCGCGCTGCGGCGCGGGGCGGTACGGCTCGACGATTTCACGGCGCAGGCGCTGCGCGATCCCAGCACCCTGGCGCTCGCCGGCCGGATCGCGGTGGAGAGCGACGGGTCGCAGGACCCCGCCGCCTTCACTCCGCAGACGCTCACCGTTCGGCTGAAATCGGGCGCGGTGAAGCGGGCGCGCACCGAGGCGCTCTACGGCAGTCCCGCCAAATCGATGAGCCAGGCCGACGCCCGCGCCAAGCTCGAACACTGCCTCGATTTCGCCGGCGCGGCGGCGGGCGCGGACGCGCTGACGCGGGCAGTGGACGAACTCGATCGCCTACCGGATATCCGTACACTCACAGGGCTTCTGGGAGCAGACGCATGAGCGACGGCCACCGCACCTATTTCAACTCCGCCGACTGGGCCACGGTCGAGCGCGACTATCCGGTGGGCGAGGCCTTCACCCGCTTCGTCACGAGCGTCAGCCGAGACGAGCTGCGCGCGATGCAAGAGGCGCGCTTCCTCGAATGCGTGAAGCGTGCCTGGAAGACGCCCTTCTACCGGCGCCTGTGGGGCGAGGCGGGCGTGGAGCCCGGCGACATCAAGGGACTGGAGACGCTGTCCTCGCTGCCGAGCTTCGACAAGTCCGACATCATGGATTCCATCGCGCGCAATCCCCCGCTCGGCGACTTCTCGGCGATGGACAGCTATGGGGAGGGCGAGCGCCCGCCGGTGGTGATGCACACCACCTCGGGCACGACGGGCACGCCGCAGGTGCTGCTGTTCGGTGCGAAGTCGCGTGAGATCCAGAACCTGCTGCTCGGCCGGCTCTACCGCTTCCAGGGCCTGAGGCCCGACGACGTGGTCCATTCCGTCTACGGACACGGCATGATCAATGGCGGGCATTACGTGCGCGAGGCGGTGATCCACTGGACGAGCGCGCTCTTCATGTCGGCCGGCACCGGCGTGGAGACCCGCTCGGTGCGCCAGGTCGGCCTGATGAAGGATTTCGGCGCCACCGTGATCGTCGGCTTTGCCGATTACATCAAGAAGCTCGCCCGGGTCGCCGAGGAGGAGGGGATCGATCCGGTGAAGGACCTCAAGGTGCGCATGATCTCGGGTCATCTCGGGCGCGAGGACAAGGCCGCGCTGTCGAAGGCCTGGGGCGGGGCGGCCTGCTTCGACTGGTACGGTGTCGGCGATACGGGCGTCATCGCGGGCGAGGGCCCGGACCGCGACGGGCTCTACGTCATGGAGGATGCGCAGTATCTGGAAATTGCCGACATCGACACAGGAAGGCCGGTGGCGGACGGGGAGTCCGGGGACATGATCTGCACCTGTCTGTACAAGGACGATATCTACCCCATCATCCGCTTCAACACCCATGACGTGACGAAGGTGAAAACCGGCACCTCCTCCATCGGCGCGAAGTTCCGGCGCATCGAGGGCTTTCTCGGCCGCTCGGACAACATGGTGAAGATCCGCGGCATCAACATCTTCCCGCAGGCCGTCGGCCCGCTGCTCGACGAGGTGGAGGCCTTCACTGGCGAGTTCATCTGCAAGGCGGTGCGCGGCGAGAACGAGCGCGAGGACTTCGTCGTGATGGCCGAGACGAAGGACCGGGGCGAGGCGGTCTCGGCGCGCATGCGCGAGATCCTGAAGCGCCAGCTCGGCATCGAGGTCCGGGTGGAACTCGCGCCGCCGGGCGGGCTCGCCGACCTCACCCAGACCGAGGTGCGCCAGAAGCCGATCCGCCTCATCGACGAGCGCTTCAAGTGAGCCGGCCCGCCGACCCGGTCGAGACGTATGATCGCGCGATCGCGCGCATCGCGCGGTTCAACCCGGGGCTCAATGCCGTGCTGGAGGTGCGCGAGGCACGCACCGAGGCCGAGGCCAGCGCGAGGCGGGTGAAGGCGGGCGAGCCCCGCTCGCCGATCGACGGCCTGCCGGTCGCGGTCAAGGCCAATATCGCGCTTTCCGGCCTGGCCTGGCATGCCGGCATCGCGGCGTACCGGGACCGCATCGCGCAGCGCGACGCGGCCTGCGTGGCGCGACTGAAGGCCGCCGGCGCGGTGGTCTTCGCCACGCTCAACATGGAGGAGGGCGCGCTCGGCGCGGTCACCGACAACCCCCATTTCGGGCGCTGCCTCAATCCCTGGGGTGAGAACCTCACCCCCGGGGGCTCCTCGGGCGGCTCGGGGGCGGCGGTCGCGGCCGGGCTCGTGCCGGCGAGCCTGGGGACCGACACGATGGGCTCGGTGCGCATCCCGGCGGCCTATTGCGGCGTGGCCGGCCACAAGCCCTCGCGCGGCGCGGTCCCGCTCGAGGGCGTGATCGCGCTGTCCCGAACGCTCGACCATGTCGGACCGCTCGCGCGAAAGGCGAAGGAGGCGGCCGACGTGTTCGCGGTGCTGAGCGAGACGCCGCCCGCACGCGCGCCCGGGCTTTCCGGGCTGCTCATCGGGCGCTGGCGGGTGGAGGATCACGTCGCGGTCGATGGCGAAATCCTCGCCGCCTTCGAGGCGGCGCTGAAGGCGATGGAGAAGCGGGGCGCGCGCATCGTCGACATCTCGCTCGCCCGGTACGGCTTCGGGCAGAGCCGGCGCGCCGGCCTCCTGATCGCCGAGCGCGAAGGCGCGGCCATCCATGCCGAGGCGCTGGAGGCCGATCCGGAGGGCTTCTCGGAGGACTTCCGCAAGATGCTCGCCTGGGGCGCGCGCCAGAGCCCGGACCGCTACGAGGCGGCGCTGCTTGTGCTGAAGGCCGCGGCCGCCGACGCCGGGGCGGCGTTCGAGGCCTGCGACCTGCTCGCCGCGCCGACCGCCTGCGAGACGGCCTTCCCCTTCGGCAGCGAGGTGCCCGCGGGCCAGGCCGACATCACCGCCTTCGCCGACCTCGCCGGCATTCCCGCGACCAGCGTGCCGAGCGCGCTGTCCTCCGCCGGGCTGCCGATGGCGATCCAGTTCATGGCGCCGGCGGGCGAGGACGCGCGCGCGCTCGGCGCGGCGATGGCCTACGAGGACCTGCGGGGGGAATTTCCGGCGCCGGACGGATTTGAGTGAGGCTCGCCACCCCTAGCTCCCCCGCTCGCGGGGGAGGAGACTCAGCGCGGCCTCAGATCAGCCCCTTCTGCGCCAGCGTCTCGATCACCTTGGCCTGGCGGTCGCGGTAGAAGCTCTTCGCCGGGCTCGCGACCTGCCCCTCCTGCATCAGGGTTTCGGGCGGGTGCACGCGGGCCGCGGCGTAGACGCGTGCATAGAGTTCGGCGGGCTGGCGGGCGAGGAGATTGCCCATGCCGACCCGGCGGCGCATGCGGCGCACTAGCCCCGCATCGATCTCGCCATTGGCGCACATTGACGGCCCGCCGGCCGCCTCGGCGAGGATCACGCCCCTGGGATCGACGATCTTCGAGCCGCGGTCGGCGGAGTTCTGCGGGATCGGCGTGCCGGTCATGCCCGCGGTGTTGGCCGAGACCACATAGGCGAGATTCTCGATCGCGCGGGCCTGCTTGGCGATGTTCTTCGCGGTCGGTAGCGGACTGGCCACCTCGCTCGTGGGATGGACGAAGATCTCCGCGCCCCGGAAGGCGTGGGCGCGCGCGATCTCGGGATAGAGGATTTCCTCCGACGCGATCGCGGCGATGTGCCCGATCCCGGTGTCGGCCACGGGAAACAGCGCGTCCTCGCCATAGGCCTCGAGATAGCGCTCGAGCACGTCGTAGGGGCTCGGCGCGAACATGGAGATCAGGCGCCGGTAGCGCAGGATCGTGTCCCCGTTCGGCGCGATCAGGAAGCAGGCCTGGAAATACAGCTGCGGGAAATGGGGATCGGTCTCGTAGGCATTGCCGGCGAGGAAGATCTTCTGCGCTTGCGCGATCTTTCCGAGCGCCTCGTATTCGGGCCCGTCCGGATCGATGGCGGCCATGGCGCGCCATTCGTCCGCGCTCTCGCCCATGGGAAAGCCGGTGAGCACGTATTCGGGCAGCACGACGAGTTCGAGATCGGGGCCGACGAAGCCCTTCGAGCCGGCGATCTCTCGCCCGATCCTGTGGATGGCGCTATTCATGCGCGTCCGGGCATCCCCCGGGGACAGGCCGTTGATCGCCTCGCACAGCGTCTGCAGGGCAAGGGCGTGGCAGGGGCGGGGCTCACTCATGGTCTTGTCATCTCCGGCTGGCATGGCGGCGCGAATTCGCTAAAAGTCGGGGCGAAGAGGAGGCGAAGAGCGCATGAGCGAGACCGGGAAGACAAGCGAGCCGCCCCGCCTGGGGCCGGAGCTGATCGACGAATCCCTGCCCATGCCGCTCTACCATCAGATTTTCCTGGTGCTGCGCGACCGCATCCATTCGGGCGCCTACCCGACCGGATCGGTGCTGCCGGGCGAGCAGGAATTGTCGAAACTGCTCGACGTCTCGCGCATCACGGTCAAGCGGGCCCTGAACGAGCTCGCCGCGCACGGCTTCGTCACGCGCCATCGCGGGCGCGGCACGCTCGTGATGTACAATGCCGGCGCGCCGGTGGTGGAGGGACGCTTCGACACGCTGTTCGACGCTCTCCAGCGCATGGGGCTGGAGACCCAGGTCGAGCTGATCGACGTCGCCGACATTTCCGCCGACAGCGAGCTCGCCGCGGTGATGGGGCTCGACAGTGGCGAGAAGGTGCAGCGCGCCGTGCGCCTGCGCCGCCTGGAAGGGGATACCTTTTCCTATCTCCTCACCCACGTGCCGCTCGACATCGCGCGCCAGTACACGCGCGAGGAGCTGGCGAGCGAGCCGCTCCTGACGCTGCTGAAGCGCGCGGGTGCGGAGGCGGCCGAGGCCGACCAGACCATCACCGCCGCGGCCGCAGAGCCGCACGTGGCCAGCGTGCTGAAGGTCGCGCCGGGCTCGCCGCTGCTGAAGATCACCCGCATCATGCGCGACCGGCGCGGACGGGTTGTGCAGCACATCATCGCCTTCTACCGGCCCGAGCGCTTCCGCTATCACATGCGCCTCCTGCGCGATCCGGGCGAGGGGTCGGGCTGGACCGCGGTCGATCCGCGCTGAACCGCCGCGCCCGAAGGCTTCCCTCCGAAATGGCTTATTGTTATACCATTTCTACAGGGAGGCCCAAGTGCTCGAAACCACGCTGTTCACGTTCCTGCATCTCCTGGTCCTCGTCTACTGGCTGGGCGGTGATCTCGGCGCATTCTACGCCTCCTTCGTGCTGACCGACGAGGCGAGGCCGGCCGGCCAGCGGCTCGGCGCGGCGGTCGTGGTCAAGCATGTCGACATGGCCCCGCGCATGGCGCTGATCTTCGCCGCCCCGACCGGGCTCGCGCTCGCGGTGAGCCGGGGCTGGCTCGCGCTCGACTGGGGCTGGATCCTCGCCGCGTTCGCGCTCGCCGTGATCTGGGCGGGCATCGCCTGGCGCATCCATCTCGGCGCGGGACCGGCCTGGGCGAAGAGCGATCTCGCGATCCGCATCGGGCTGATGATCGCGCTGGCGCTTACGGGGCTCGCCGGGCTCGCGGCGCCGATCGACCTGCCGGGCTTCCTTTCGTGGAAGCTCCTGATCCTCGCCGCGGCGATCGCGCTCGGCCTCGCCGTGCGCCGGCTGCTGAAGCCGTTTTCCGCTGCCATGCCTGGGCTGGCATCGGGGGCTCCGAGCGAGGCCGACAATGCGGCGATCCGCGGCTCGCTGCGGCAGGTGAGACTCGCGGTGGTCGCCCTCTGGGGGCTCATCGTCGCGGCGGCGATCCTCGGGATATCGGCGTCGTGAAGGCGCTCACCGCAGAGCTCGCGCGTCTCGTCGGCGAGGACGGCGTCGTCACGGCACGCGAGGCGCGCGAGCATCACTCGCAGGATGTCTGGACGACGGGCGGGCTTGTCGATCTCGTCGTGCGCCCGAAGACGCAGGAGGCCGCCGCCGCGGCGCTCGCCGCCTGCGCAAGGGCGGGTGTGCCGGTCTATCCGCGCGGTGGCGGGATGAGCTACACGGCCGGCTATCTCGGCGAACGCGGGGGCGGGATGAGCCTCGACACGTCGCGCCTGACCCGCATCGTGGAGATCGACGAAACCGACCGCTTCGTGCGCGTGGAAGCGGGCTGCACCTGGGCGGCGCTGCACGAGGCGCTCAAGCCGAAGGGTCTCAGGACCCCCTTCTGGGGACCGCTCTCCGGGCTCGCCTCCACGATCGGCGGTGGGGTGTCGCAGAACAATGCCTTCTTCGGGGCGGGCACCCACGGCCCGACGGGGCAGAGCGTGCTCTCGGTCTCGGTCGCCCTCGCCGACGGCTCGATCCTGAGGACCGGAAGCGCCGGCCAGAGGGCGGGATCGGCCTTCTTCCGCCATGACGGGCCGGATCTGACCGGACTCTTCGTGGGCGATTGCGGCGCGCTTGGGGTGAAGCTCGAGATCACGCTAAGGCTCGTCGAGATGCCCGCACACGAGGCCTGGGGCAGTTTCAGCTTCGCCGCGCCCGACGCGATGGCGCACGCGGCGAGCGCGATGGCGCGCACCGGCCTTGCCTGCGAGATCTTCGGCTTCGACCCGGGCCTGACCGCGGTGCGCATGCAGCGCGCCTCCATCCTGAGCGATGCGAAGACCCTGGCGAAGGTCGTGACGGGTCAGAAGACTCTCCTGAAGGGCGCGGTGGAGGGCGCGCGGATGGCGCTCGCCGGCCGCAATTTCCTCTCCCAAGCCGACTTCAACCTGCATTTCGTCACCGAAGGCCATTCGAGGGTGGGCGTGGAGGACGCGCGCCGGCGCCTCGCCGCGATCTGCGAGCGCGAAGGCGGCAAGGCCGTCGAGCCGACCATCCCCAAGGTGATCCGCGCCAATCCCTTCACGCCGCTGAACACCATGATCGGGCCCAATGCGGAGCGCTGGGTGCCGGTGCATGGCATCGTGCCGCACTCGCAGGCGGTGGCCTGCTGGGCCGCGATCGAGGCGTATTTCGCCTCGCTGAAGGACCGGTTCGAGGCCGAGGGCGTGACCACCGGCACGCTGATCACGACGCTCGGCGAGACCGGCTTCCTCATCGAGCCGGTCTTCCTGTGGCCCGACGCGCTATTCGCCCTGCACGAGGAGAGTGTGGAGGCGAACTATCTGAAGAAGCTCGAGCGCCGGCCCGCGAATCCGGCCGCGACCGCGCTGGTCGGGGAGGCGCGCGCGGGCGTTGTCGACATCTTCACCCGCCATGGCGGAGTGCATTTCCAGATCGGGCGGACCTATCCGTTCGCGAAGACGCGTCGGCCGGAGACGCTCGCGCTCCTGAGATCGATCAAGGCCGCCCTCGATCCGGACGGCATCGTCAATCCCGGCGTTCTGGGGCTCGGAGGATCGTCGTGACGCAGCCGATCGAGGTCCGGAACCCGCGCACCGGCATGCCCGACTACCGCTTCACCCCGCCGACCGAGCGCGAACTCGACACACTCGCCACACGCCTGCGCGAGGGGCAGCGGGATTGGGCCGCGGCGGACGCTGCCCATCGCGGGCAGGTGCTGCAGGACTGGGCGGCGCGGATCGAGGCGCGCCGCGACGACCTCGCCGCGGCGCTGGAGGCCGACACCGGGCGGCGACGGCTCGCCCGGCTGGAGATCGACGGGGCCATCGCCTCGATCCGGGGCTGGGCGTCGCGCGCGGCCGCGCTGATGCCGCGCAGCGACTGGGTCGAGGGCCGCGCCAATCCGGCGATCCGCCATGCCGGCCAGTATCTGCCCTATCCTCTCGTCGGGGTGATCAGCCCATGGAATTTCCCGCTCACCCTGTCGCTGATCGATGCCATCCCCGCCCTCGCCGCCGGATGCGCGGTGCTGGTCAAGCCGAGCGAGGTGACGCCCCGCTTCGCCGAGCCCCTGAGCGCGACGATCGGCGAGGTTGCAGGCCTTGCCGGGGTGCTCGCGCTCGCCCCGGGCGTCGGCGAGACGGGGCAGGGCGTGATCGCGCGCGCCGATCTCGTCTGCTTCACCGGCTCGGTCGCGACGGGGCGGAAGGTCGCCGCGCAGGCGGCCCGGCGCCTGATCCCGGCTTTCCTGGAACTCGGCGGCAAGGACCCGCTCATCGTCACGAAGACCGCGCCCGTGGAGGCCGCCGTCACCGCCGCGCTGCGCGGTTCGGTGCTGTCGACCGGCCAGGCCTGCCAGTCGATTGAGCGCATCTATGTCGCGCGCGAGATCCACGATGCCTTCCTGGAGCGCCTCACGGATGAAGCCCGCAAGGTCCGGATCAACTGGCCCGACATCGCCAGCGGCGAGATCGGACCGATCATCTTCGAGGCCCAGGCCGAGACGATCCGGCGCCAGCTGGAGGACGCTGTGAAGAAGGGCGCGGAAGTCCTCACCGGCGGGACGGTCGAGCGCCATGGCGGCGGGCTGTGGCTGAAGCCGACCGTCCTCACCAATGTCGATCACTCCATGGCGATCATGACCGAGGAGACGTTCGGGCCCGTCCTTCCCGTCATGGCCTTCGAGACCGAGGACGAGGCCGTCGCGCTCGCCAACGACACCGAGTTCGGCCTGTCGGCCGGCGTCTTCGCGGGGACTCTTAAGGAAGCCGAGGTCATCGCCCGGCGCCTGCAGACCGGGGCGGTGTCGCTCAACGACGCCGCCCTGACCGCGGTCTTCTACGAGGCGGAGAAGCAGGCCTTCAAGGCGTCCGGGCTCGGACCCTCGCGCATGGGCGATGCCGGGCTGACGCGCTTCCTGCGCAGGAAGGCGCTGATCGCCAATACAGGCGCGCCCGCGCCGCTCTCCGCCTTCGCAGAGGAGGCCGGGTCGTGACACACGCGGCGGCGGGCGAACTCGATGCGCTGATGGCCGGCTACGCCCGGGCTTGGCACGGCAGCGATCCGGCGCAGCTCAGGCGCTTCTGGGACCGGGGCGCGGAGCCGGTCTATCTCGCCGAGGAGATCGAGGAGACCTTCATCGGCTGGGACGAGGTCGAGGCCTACTGGGCGGGCAATCGCGAGCTGCACGCGGGCGTGGACCTCGCGTTCTCGGGCTCGCGTTACGTGACGGTCGGGGAGGGCCTCGTTCTCGGGGTGCATCGCATGGACTGGTCGATCCGCTTCACCGACCGGCCCGCGATGGGAGGTGACAACCGGGTCGCCGCGCTGTTCCGGCATACCGGCGAGGGCTGGCGCCTTTCCGCCTGGATCGAGGCCCCGCTTGCCCCGATCGTGTATCTCAGGCGGCTCTACGAGGCGCGGGCCGGACGGCTTGGCGGATGACGGGCCGCGAGCCTGGGGTTGCAGGAGTCATGTTTCACAGGACGTGCATTCCATGAAATGCTATAAAGATATATCCTTTCATCCAAGGTCGGGACTTGTCGGGCCGGAACGGAGTTTTATGACGCGATGACGCGGCCGCGCACGCTGGTTGAGAAGATCATGGCCCGCGCCAGCGGAGGCGCGGACGTGCGTCCGGGCGACATCGTCACGGTGCAGGTCGATCTCGCCATGGCCCATGACAGCTCCGGGCCGCGGCGCTGGCGCGCGCGCCTGGAGGCGCTGGGCGCGCGGCTGTGGGATCCCGACAAGGTCGTGATCGTCTCCGATCACTACGTGCCGGCCGTCGATCCGGCGAGCGCGGAAATCCTGAAGACCACGCGCGAGTTCGCTCGCGATTACGGCGTGGAACGCTTCTACGACATGCGCGGCATCTGCCATGTCGTGCTGCCCGAGCACGGCCATCTCAAGCCGGGCATGTTCGTGGCCGGCGGGGATTCCCACACGACCAATGGTGGGGCGTTCGGCTGCTATGCGGCCGGGTTCGGCGCGACCGACATGACCGCGATCGTGGCCACGGGAAAGACCTGGACGGTCGTGCCCGAGACCATCCGGGTGGAGATCGCGGGCGAATTCCGGGAGGGCGTGGCGGCCAAGGACGTCATGCTCCTGCTCTGCCGCGAGCTCGGCATGGGCAATCATTTCAAGACGATCGAATATGGCGGGCCGGCAGTGCGCGCGATGGACATGGAAGCGCGCATGGTGCTCTCCAACATGGCCGCGGAACTCGGCGGGGATACCGGGCTCATCGAGCCGGACGAGACGACGCTGTCCCATATCCGCGCCCATGGCGGCGAGGTGGAGGACGAGGCGATCGCGCGCTGGCGCAGCGACGCGGGCTGCGGCTACGCGAAGGTGCACGCCGTGGACGCTTCCGCCCTGCAGCCCCAGGTGGCGGCGCCGCACAGCCCGGCGAACTCGGACGCGATCTCGAACGCGTCCGGCGAACGCATCGACCAGGCCTATATCGGCGCCTGCATCGGGGCGAAGCTCACCGACCTTCAGATGGCCGCGCGCGTGCTGGAGGGGCGCAAGGTCGCCAGGGGCGTGCGCCTGCTCGTCGCGCCGGCCTCGGCCAAGGTCACCCACGCCGCGGCCAGGGACGGCACGCTCGCCACGCTGACCGAGGCGGGCGCGGTGATCCTGCCCTCGGGATGCGGCGCGTGCGCCGGGCTCGGCGCCGGGCTGCTCGCCGAGGGGGAGGTGTGCATCTCCTCGACCAACCGCAATTTCCGTGGCCGGATGGGCCACAAGGACGCGCAGGTCTGGCTCGGCTCGCCCTTCACGGTGGCGGCCTCGGCGGTCACGGGAACGATCACCGATCCGCGCGAATTCCTCGGCGAACGCCGGAGGGCGGCATGAGCACACCGGACATCATACGAGGCCGGGCCTGGGTGTTCGGCGACCGGATCGACACCGACCTGCTCGCCCCCGGCCACGCCATGAAGAAGGGACCCGAGGCGCTCGCCATGCACTGCCTGGAGGCCGTCGACCCGGCTTTCGCCCGGGAAGTGGAACGCGGCGACATCGTGGTGGCGGGGGAGGATTTCGGCATTGGCTCGAGCCGGGAGCAGGCGGCGATCTCGCTGAAGCTGCTCGGGGTCTCGGCGGTGATCGCGAAGAGCTTCGCGCGCATCTTCTACCGCAACGCCATCAATATCGGCCTGCCCGCGATCCCGCTCGCCGAGGCCGGCGACATCGCGGCCGGCGACCGCCTGCTGGTCGACCTGTCGAAGGGCGAACTCGTCGACGAGACGACGGGTGAGGAATTCGCATTCCCGCCCCTGCCGGACCATCTCACCGCCATGATCGAGGCCGGCGGGCTGATGGCGCAGCTGAAAGCCCGATTCAACGCCCCGGAGGCGCAGCCATGACCAGCCTGAAGACACGCCTCGCCGAAGGCCCGGCCGTGCTCGCGCCCGGCGTGTACGACGCGCTTTCCGCCCTGCTCGTGGAGCAGGCGGGCTTCGAGGCGGCCTATCTCTCCGGCGCGTCCATCGCCTACACGCAGCTCGGCCGGCCCGACCTGGGCCTCGTCACCGCGAGCGAGGTCGCCGACGTGATCGCCCGCATCCGCGAACGCACCGGCATACCCCTCGTGGTCGATGCCGATACCGGTTTCGGCAATGCGCTCAACGTCCAGCGCACGGTGGAGATGTTCGAGCGCGCCGGGGCGAGCGCAATCCAGATCGAGGACCAGAACCTGCCCAAGCGCTGCGGGCATCTCGCCGGCAAGAGCCTCGTCTCACCGGAGGAGATGGCCGGCAAGGTGCGCGCCGCCGTCGACGCGCGCAAGAGCCGGGAAACCCTCATCATCGCCCGCACCGACGCCATCGCGGTGGAGGGTTTCGAGGCCGCGCTGGAGCGCGCCGAGGCGTATCTCGCCGCGGGGGCGGACATGCTGTTCGTCGAGGCTCCCAGGAGCGCGGAGGAACTCTCCGCCATCGCGCGCCGGTTCAAGTCGCGCGTGCCGCTGCTCGCCAACATGGTTGAGGGCGGTAGGACCCCGATGAGGACGCTCGACCAGCTCGACGCGCAGGGCTTCAGGTTCGTGATCACGCCAGGCGCCATGGTGCGCGCGCTCGCCTTCATGGCGCGCGAATTCCTCTCCGGGCTGAAGCAGACCGGCTCGACCGCCGGCTATCGCGAGCGCATGCTCGATTTCGACGGGCTGAACGCCCTGCTCGGGCTTCCGGAGATGAAGGAGAAGGGCGCACGCTACGACGCCGACCGAAAGGATGCGGCCGAGTAGGAGCGCGGAGTGTCCTAGAACGCCTTCACGATCTCGTCCGCCCGCGCGCACCACACCGCCTCGTCGCCGGCGAACTCGGCGAGCATGTTGACGAGCGAGCGCATGCGGAAGGGCTGGCCGGCGACGAAGGGGGTGAGCGTGAAGCCCAGTACCTGCGCGCCGTGGCGGTCGTGCTCGGTCTTGAGATAGTCCTTCGCTTCCAGGATCTGGTCGGTCCACAGATCCTCGGTCTGCTTTCTCTCGACGAGCAGCTTGAAATCGTCGAGCTCGTTGAGGAGCGGCAGGGCGGTGATCGGCCTGCCGCGCGTCCTCAGCGGCAGCGGCACCCCGTCGCTTTCCCAGTCGAGAAGCGCGGTGAACCCGGCCTCGGCGAGGAGGTCGGGCGTTGCAAAGCTCTCCTGGCGCGCCGGCGAGAGCCAGGTCGTGGGGTGGAAGCCGGCCGCGTCGAAGGCCTCGCGCACGTCTTCGATCATCGCGCGCTCCTCGCTTTCGGAGAGCCCGGCATGGTGGATCGCGTCGCCGTGTAGACCCGCGGCGGCGAGTTCGTGGCCGTCTCCCACGATCGCCTCGGCGAGCGGGCGGGCGCGGGTGAGCAGCGCCGCGCTTACCGGGAAGGTCGCCTTCAGCCCGGCGGATTTCAGCGCGTCGAGCAGGCGGAGCACCCCGACCCGGTTGCCGTAGTCGCGCGCGGTGAAGTGGCGAAGGTCCGGGAAGGGCGTGACCATGCCGTGGGGATGGCCGAAGGGGGTCTTGTGCGGATCGATCGGGTGGTACTCGCAGGGGATGACGATCATCGCCGCGACCTGGCGGGCGTTCTTCAGCCGGACCGGCGCGCGGTCCTTTGCGAGGCGCCAGTCATAGCGCCCGATGTCCTGGCCGTAGCCGCGCTTGTCGTATTCGAGATAGGCGGGAGGAAGGCTCATCGCTCGAACGCCTCGAATGCGGTGCCGCCGGTGGCGAGGCCCTTCTTTTCCAGATCGTCCTGCGTCGTATCCCAGTAATGCTCGCGCCAGTGGCCGGCGATGTCCTTCGCGGTCGCGAACCAGACTTCGTCATGGGCGGTGATGTGCTTGAGCGCCTCCTCGAACGGGCGCAGGCGGTGCGGCTGGGCGACGAGATAGGCATGCAGCGGGATGCACATCACCGTGCCCGAAGTCTCGCCCTCCTCCAGCAGCTGGTCGAACTGGCGCTTGAGGACGTCGCCATAGCGCCAGGGATCCATGGCGAGCTGGCCGTAGGTGATGACGTCGTTGACCTCGAGCGAATAGGGCATGGAGCACAGCCTGCCGGTCTTGGTCTTCACCCGCTGGGGCTGGTCGTCCTGGAACAGGTCGCACGTGTACCAGAAGCCATGCTCGGCGATGAGGTCGAGCGTGCGCGTCGTGTCCGTCAGCGCCGGGGCGAGATAGCCGCGGATGCGCTGGCCCGTGGCGGCCTCCACCGTGCGGATCGAATCCTCGATCACGGCGCGCTCCTGGTCCTCGCTCATCTCGTAGGAATAGCGCGTGTTGTAGATGCCGTGGCTGAAGAACTCCCAGCCGCGCTCATTGCAGGACTCGATGATCTCCGGGCAGTGGTCGCACATTGCGACATTGAGGCTGACCGAGCCCTTCAGGCCGTAGCGGTCCATCAGCTCCATCAGGCGCCAGTGGCCCACCCGGTTGCCGTAATCGCGCTGGGAATAGCCGGTGACGTCCGGGGCCGGGCGCGGCCAGCCGGGGCGCTTGGGATTCCTCGGCGGATCGAACTCGTAGAACTCGATGTTCGGCGCGATCCAGAAGGCGAGCTTCTTCCCTCCCGGCCATTCGATCTTCGGGCGGTCGCGGTAAGGATTGTAGTCGTAGAGATTGGGGTCGGAGATCATCCCTGATACCCGTCCAGCCACTCATGAACCTCCTTCACCTCCACCACGTCGGCGTATTTCAGCTGCAGGTCGGTGAGGTTGGCGTAGTGATAGCTTTCGTGCTTGTCGGCGACGCACTCCATGGGAACGATCGTGCGGTAGCCGTGGCTGAGCGCGTCGACGGCGGTGGCGCGCACGCAGCCGCTCGTCGAGCCGCCGGTGATCACCACCGTGTCGACCCGGTGCCAGACGAGGAAGCTCGCCAGCGGGGTCTCGAAGAAGGCCGAGGGCATACGCTTGGTGTAGACCGCGTCCACGGTCGCGTCGATCTCGACGCGGTCGTCGAATTCGTGGCGCGTCGAGCCGTACTTGATGTTCTGCAGGGAGTCCGGGGTGTCGGTGCGCGTGCCCCAGACCCCCGCATCGGCCGCATTCTCCATGTAGGCGACATGGGTCCAGACGACCGGAAGGCCCTTGGCCCGCGCCTTTGCCGAGATGGCGTTGATATGGTCGAGCTGGTCGGGATCGGTGACGTAGGCGGTCTTCGGGAACAGGTCGGGCCGCGTGTAGGCCTTCTGGGGATCGACATTGATCACGGCGAGCTTCTCGCCGAAGCCGAAGCGGGCGCGGGCCGGATTGGCGCGCACCTCCTCGAAGATCTCCCGCGCCGTCTTGTCGGAGCGGGTCATGGTCGGTTCGAATTTCAAGCCTGTCTCCCGGTCTGGCTCCCGCCCGCGATCATGAAGCCTAAAGCCTCGCGCGCACAGACGGAACAGAAAAGATATATCATTTGCGTTCTGCCCGAGCCGGGGCCTAGGATTCAAGCCCTGTGGCGGAGAAAGCGGAGATCGCGATGCGCGAACGCACGATTCTGATCGCAGGCGGGGCCGCGCTGCTGGGCGCGTGCGCGGGATACTGGATCGGGGACGGCGCCCCTGCCGCCGGGGCGCAGTCCTCGGCCGAGCGGCCCGCCTACATGGTCGTGATGGGCACGGTGCACGACCGGGAGGCCTTCATGGCCGGCTATGCCGCCCACCTGCGGCCGCTCTACGAACGCCATGGCGGGCAATATCTCGCGCTGACCGGCGATGTGGAGACGCTCGAGGGGGAGATCGGCTTCTCCTCGGTGGCGATGAGCCGCTGGCCGAGCGCAGACGCGGCGCGCGCGTTCTGGAGCGATCCGGACTATCGCGACCTCGCCAATGCCCGCATCGACAATGAATGGGGCGATTTCGACGTGTTCCTGGTGGAGGGCCTGCCGCAGGAGGGGGAGTAGCGATCCCGCTTGGCCTTCGCCCCGGTCTCAGTTAAATGATATATCATTTGGTCGAGTCCAGCCGGAGCGGGGAGGCGTGTCATGGCGGAGTGGTGGGTCGCGAACGAGGTGCATGTGCTGCGCTGGCTGCACATCCTGGCCATGGTCTACTGGCTGGGCGGGGAATGGGGCGTGTTCCAGACGAGCTACAAGGTGGTCAATCCGCGCCTGCCCTTCGAGGAGCGCCAGCGCCACATGGAGACCGCCTACCGCATCGACATCCTGGCGCGCACCGGCATCATCTCGCTCCTGCCGCTCGGCCTGCACATGGGCTATCTCTACGGCTTCCATCCCCTTGGCGGGGGGTGGCTGGCGCTCATGTGGGCGGTCTACGCGGCCTGGTTCGCCCTGACCTGGGCCGCCTATGCGACGCGCGGCAAGCCGATCTGGACGACGCTCTCGGGCATCGAGGACTGGACGCGCTACATCCTCATCCCGCTGCTCATCGTCACCGCGATCACCTCGCTGCTCGGCTACGGCCCGTTCGAGGCCGGGCCGGGGCAGAACTGGTACGCCGCCAAGGTGCTGGTCTTCGGCTGCGCACTCATCATCGGCGTGATCCTGCGCGTGGTGATGCACGAGTGGGAGGGCCTGTTCCGGATCCTCGCCGCCGGCCCGAACGAGGATGTGGAGAGCCGGCTGGAGAAGTCCATCCGGCTCGGCCGCTCGGTCGCCTATCTCTACTGGGTGCTGATCGCGGGGGCCTGCTTCCTCGCCGCGGTCAAACCCGTCTAGGCCGGCCATGGCCGAGTTCGCCGAGCGCTATTTCGCCTCCGGACGCGCGGTCGAAGACGAGCGCGACCGTCTCGATCGCCTGGCCGCCTTCTACGCCGAGCCGACGCAGCGCTGGCTCGAGCGCGCCGTGGTGTTCAGGCCGGGCATGCGGATCATGGAGGCGGGGGCCGGCTCGGGCGCGATGCTCGCCTGGTTCGCGCGCAAGGTCGGCGAGGGCGGCGACGTGCTCGGGCTCGACATCGATCTCTCCCATGCCGGGCGGGCCGAACCGCCGGTGCGCCTCATCGAGGCCGATCTCTACGCGCCTCCCGCCGAACCGGAGCGCTTCGACCTCGTCTTCGCCCGTCTCGTGATCGAGCACCTGCCCGATCCCGCGCGCGCCATCGCCAGCCTTGCGCGATGGCTTCGGCCCGGCGGGGTTATGGCGCTCGCCGATCTCGACTGCTCGGTGGCGGCAGCTGCCGACAAGCAGGCCGCCGGGGCGGACGACTTCGATGCCGCCCTCGACCGGGTGCGCTCGGCGATGGACCGGTCCGGCCTCGTCGAGGCCGCCTTCGGGGCGCGACTGCCGCGACTGATGCAGGAGGCGGGGCTCCTCGACGTGCGCGAGGACCGCTTCGAGCGCATCGTGGAGGGCGGCAGCTCCTGGGCGAACTTCATGGCGGAGAACAACCTGATCATTGGCGAGCTCCTCGGCGAAGCCGAGACGGCCCGAAGGGTCGCCGCCTTCATGCGCCGCCCCGGCTTCCGCTTCCACGACCAGGCGCTGGTACGTGTCACCGGCCGGAAGGGATAGGCCGCGCCCGAGCGCCGCCCTGGGGAGCCCCTCCCGGCCCCGGCTCTTGCCCGGCGCCGCGAGGGGCCGCGGTTCAGCGATGCGCGCAGGAATTCCATGGGCCCGGCGGGCCGGGAACCATCGCGATCGGAGCGCGCCGCCCGTGTCCCGGCCGGCTCGCGTCGCTTCGCGCGGGCGCAGGCGGGACGACCGGGCGGGATCGCGCCCACAGACCGGGCGTGGCGGTGACGGGCACAAGATCAGACCGGGGAGGGACTAAACTTCGCGGCCGTGTCCTGCCACTCTTTCCCACTACGGCCGGAGATCCGGCGTGACGGGAGGAGTGCTCGAACATGGCAGACCAGGACAACACGGAGGACGTCGGGGCTTACGAGCACGACATCTCCGAAAGCGCCTTCAGGCAGTACTGGCGCGAAAACCTCACCCTCATGGGCGTGCTGCTCGCGATCTGGTTCCTGGTGTCCTTCGGGGCCGGGATCCTGTTCCGCGACTTTCTCGACCGATGGTCGATCGGCGGCGCGCCGCTGGGATTCTGGTTCGCCCAGCAGGGCGCGATCTACGTCTTCGTGATCCTGATCTTCGTCTACAGCGCGCTCATGCACCGCATCGAACAGCGCTTCGACGTCGATGACGACGAAGGCTGAGGGGGAGCGGGACCATGGAAATCTTCGGGCTTTCGCCGACCCTGTTCTGGACGGCCGTCTTCGTCATCTCGACCTTCGGGCTCTATATCGCCATCGCGATCTGGGCCCGGGCGGGCACCACCAACGATTTCTACGTGGCCGGGCACGACGTTCACCCGGTCTTCAACGGCATGGCCACCGCCGCGGACTGGATGAGTGCGGCGAGCTTCCTGTCCATGGCGGGCCTCATCGCCTTCATGGGCTATGACGGCTCTGTCTTCCTGATGGGCTGGACGGGCGGCTACGTGCTGCTCGCCCTGCTGCTGGCGCCGTACCTGCGCAAGTTCGGCAAGTTCACGGTGCCCGACTTCGTCGGCGACCGGTATTACTCCCAGACCGCGCGCATCGTCGCCGTGATCTGCGCGCTGTTCATCTCCTTCACCTACATCGCGGGACAGATGCGCGGGGTTGGGATCGCCTTCACCAACTTCCTCAACGTGCCGATCGAGGTCGGCGTGATCATCGGCGCGATCATCGTGCTGTTCTACGCCACGCTCGGCGGGATGAAGGGGATCACCTACACCCAGGTCGCGCAGTACTGCGTGCTGATCTTCGCCTTCATGGTGCCGGCGATCTTCCTGTCGCTGCAGATCACCGGCTCGCCGATTCCGCAGCTGGGCTTCGTGGGCAATGCGCAGGACGGCACCCCGCTCCTGCAGAACCTCGACCGCACGCTCGTCGATCTGGGTTTCCAGCCCTATACCGAAGGGGCGAAGGCGAAGATCGACGTGTTCGCCATCACGCTCGCCCTGATGGTGGGCACGGCGGGCCTGCCCCACGTCATCATCCGCTTCTTCACCGTGCCCAAGGCCTCCGATGCGAGGAAGTCGGCCGGCTGGGCGCTGGTCTTCATCGCCATCCTCTACACAACCGCCCCGGCGGTGGCGGTCTTCGCGCGCTCGAACTTCATCGAGACGGTCAACGAGAGCGACTACTCGATCGACGTGCGCCGCGGCGAGGCGCTCTCGGCGGACATGGGCGAGGATGCGACCCCGCAGTGGTTCTACAACTGGGAGCGCGCCGGGCTTCTGGGTTTCACCGACAAGAACGCGGACGGGCGCATCCAGTACCGGGCCGACGAGGAGACCAACGAGGTCACCACGCTCGACCGCGACATCTTCGTGCTCGCCAATCCCGAGATCGGCAATCTGCCGGCCTGGGTGATCGGGCTCGTGGTCGCGGGCGGTCTGGCGGCCGCGCTGTCCACGGCGGCGGGTCTTCTGATGGTCATCTCCTCGGCGGTGTCCCACGATCTGTGCCGCAAGGTCCTGTTCAAGCGGATGAGTGACGGGCAGGAGCTGCTCGTGGCGCGCCTGGCCGCCGTCGGGGCGGTGCTGATCGCGATCTATGCCGGCATCAACCCGCCCGGCTTCGTGGCCGCCGTCGTGGCCTTCGCCTTCGGACTGGCCGCGGCGAGCTTCTTCCCGGCGATCTTCCTCGGGATCTTCTGGAAGCGGATGAACAAGGAAGGTGCGATCGCGGGCATGTCCACGGGCCTCGTCGTCACCGGCCTCTACATCATCCACTACAAGATCGGCTTCGGCTCGGCGGTCATCGGGGCGCTCGCCCTGCTCGCCGCGATCTCGTGCGCCGTGATCTATTTCGGCACCCGCGAGCGGATCGACGGCACGAAGGGCTCGCTGGCCTTCGCCGGCATAGCGGGCGTGCTCGCCCTCGCCGGCATCGCCGGCTTCGCAGGTCTCCTGCCGAGCCTGGCGATCGGCGATCCGGCGAGCTGGTTCCTGGGCATCTCGCCCGAAGGCTTCGGCGCGGTCGGCATGGCGATCAGCTTCGCGGTCTCCATCGCCGTGGCGCTGATCACCGCGGCCCCGCCGCAGGATGTGCAGGACCTGGTCGAGGACATCCGCATCCCCTCGATCCGGACCCATGTCGAGCACGGGCCGAAGACGGCCCATGCCCCGGCGCCGGCAAAACAGGAACCGCGTCCCGAGACTGGCGGAGCGAAGCCTCCCGGCCGCCCTGCCGGGGGTCAGTAGGTATAGCTCAACGTCAGCCACAGCTTCGTCCGGTCCGCCGGACCGGACGGGCCGCCGTCGAAGAGTGCCGCCTTGGCTTCGAGATCGATCCGATCGGTCAGGGCCAGGCCGGCGGAAAGATCGAGCTCGGAGCCGAAGTCGAGATCGCCGTCGTCGGAGGCGAAGTCGTGGACGGCGGCCCTCAGGCTCAGTGGGCGGGGCAAGGCGTCGGGCAGCGTGACGCTGGCGTGCAGGTGGAGATCGCGCAGGCCCTCGGCGGGCGTCGTCAGGAAGGCGTCGGCCGCGCCCTGGAACTTGTGCAGGGTGGCGAGCGGGGTCTGGAACGCGTTCGCCCCGTCTCCGCCGAGGATCTGGATGCCGGCTCCCAGCCTGACGGATTCGAAGGCGTAATCGGCCTCGGCGCGCACATAGTCGACGTCGAAACCGGCCGGGTTGCCGGCATGCTCGCTCTGCCGGGCAAATTCGACGCGCCAGGACAGCGCCTCGCGCGCGCCGGCGAGGCGCGCCCCCCAGGTCTGCGAGGACAGGCCCGGCGCGTTGTCGAACTCCAGGACGAGAGCAAACAATGCGGCCTCGCCGAGCGGCGTGTCGATCGCGGCTTCGGCCAGATGGGAGTCGCTGTCGAACTCGCCGAGCGGATGGTCGTCGCCGAAGAGGCGGTGGACGGTGTCGATATAGGCGTAGCGCAGGCGGACGGGCAGGGCCGAGCCGCTGGTGAGATCGATGGCGTCGAAGGTCTGGCTGTTCTGGCGGAAGCCGACCGGGCCGACGAAGCGCTGATCGTCGAGCACGAGGTATTGCCGGCCGAGCGTGAGACCGGCCTTCTGCGCGTTCTCGTAGGAGATCTGCAGGCGATTGAGCTCGGTGATCTCCGGGTCCGCAATGACCGGAAAGCCGGGTGCGGGATCGACCGTGTCCGCGAAGTCACCGGCCAGGTGCAGGGTGTTCTCCGCCTCGATGAGGAGGGACAGCCCGTTCCTGCGGGGCGTCTCGAAGCCGAGCCGGGTGCGCAGGGTCAGGGCGTCGGCCTCCCGGGCGAAGCCGTCCTGGTCGACCTGCTCGTAGCGCAGGCGCACGTCGAGGATCAGGCCCTCGGGCAGGACCGGCATCGACGCTGGCTCGGCGGCGGCAAGGGCGGCGGAGAGGGCGAGAAGGGAAGCGGGCATGTGAAGCACTCCTTGTCCCGGGTTTTTCTCCGACTAGCCGGCGCCGGCCCTGCCCGTATTGCTCTGGCGCAAAAGGGGTGCGTCTGCGGCCTCGCGCCGCGCTGCATCCGCGCGTTTGCGCTGCGACAAGGACGCGCGCGCGACAGCGTGCGATGAGCGCTCCAGGCAGAGCTCGAAAGGATGGAAGCGATGGGACAGACCAATGGCGCGGTCGGCGCGAACGCCTATTTCCCCGGTCCGAAATCGGAAAACGAATCCTGGGTGCGCGCGGAATTCCAGGCGATCATCGACGACTGGTTCGACTGGCGCAAAGCCTATCGCGGGGACGATCCGCCGGCCCTGACGCCGGCCGAGCGGATGGCGCCCGATTTCCTGAAGGAGCGCGAGATCCTCGCCCAGGAACTCCAGAGGCTGAAGACCCTCATGCGGCGCGAGACCCCCACCTACTCGCCGCGCTATGCCGGCCACATGGTCGCCGAACTGACCCTGCCGGCCCTGTTCGGCCATTTCACCGCGCTGCTGCACAATCCCAACAACACCTCGAAGGAAGTCAGCCGGGTCGGCACCGTGATCGAGGCCGAAGCCATCGCCATGCTGGCGCGGATGATCGGCTTCGACCCGCAGCAGGCGCGCGGCCACTTCACCTCGGGGGGAACGGTGGCCAATTTCGAGGGCGTCTGGCGGGCCCGATACCGGCTCGATCACTGGCTCGCCCTGGCGCTGTGGATCGCCGAGCGCACCGGCGAGCCGCTCGACGTGTTCGGCGCGGCGCACATGGGCTGGGCCCGGTTCAAGGCGTTGGTCGACGAACATTCCCCGCAACAGGAAGAGTTGCGTGGCGCGAGCGCAGTCGCGGGCAACCCGGCCGATGTCTTCCGGCGCATCTCGAGGGCGAGCGGGGAGGACTATCTCGGCCCCGTCGTGCTGGTGCCGGGCAACAAGCACTTCTCCTGGCGCAAGGCCGCCAACGTGTTCGGGCTCGGCGAGGAGGCGTTCTGGAGCGTCGGACTGGACGAGGACGGCAGGCTCGATCTCGAGGACCTGGAACGCCAGGTCGGACGCGCCGCGCGGGCTCACCGGCCGATCCTCGCCGTCGTGAGCGTGGCCGGGACGACCGAGACCGGCGAGATCGATCCCGTCGACCGCGTTGCCGATCTCCTCGACCGCTGGCAGGCCGAACGCGGCTGGCGCATCTGGCATCATGTCGACGCGGCTTATGGCGGCTTCCTCTGCTCCATCCCCGGCGGGCCGCACGAGGACGTCCTCGAGGACGAGACGATCTCGGCGCTGCGCGCGGTCGCGCGCGCGGACTCCGTGACGCTCGACCCCCACAAGCTCGGCTTCGTGCCCTATGCCTGCGGCGCATTCCTTGTGCGCGATGCCGACCGCTATGCGGTTTCGGTGTTCGACGCGCCCTATCTCGAACGCCCGCATCTGGCCGACGATCTGTGGTCGGCGACCCTGGAGGGCTCGCGCAGCGCGGCCGGGGCGACCGCGGTCTGGCTGACCGGCAGGACGATCCGCTTCGAGCCCGACCGGTTCGGGGCGATCCTCGCCGGCACGGTGGAATCCCGGCTCGTCTTCCAGACCGCGATCGCGAGCGGGGTTTCCGATGCGCGCTTCCTGGAGCCGGCCGACACCAACATTCTGTGCTTCTCGCTCGGCCGGAAGGGCGAGGCGCTGTCACGATCCAACAGGAGGACGCAGGCGCTCTACGACGCGATCCGCCAGGGGGGCGAATTCTTCGTCAGCACCACGACGCTGAAGAGCCCGCACTATGCCGGGCAGATCGCCCGCCATGTCGCGCGCCATGGCGGCGAAGCCGATGCCGACAGCCTGGTGCTGATCCGCTGCGTGTTCATGAACCCCTACTGGGCCAGCCGGGACGTGCGCGAGCGCCTGATCCCGGAATTCATCGATTTCCTGAGGGCCTGCATCGCGAAGCTGGATTGAAGGGGGAGACCATCGGGAAGAAAGCCGCGGACCACCCGGTCCGCGGCTTGCTCTTTGGGTCCTGCCGCCCTGCCTAGAAGGCCGCGCTCACCCGGGCGTAGAGCCCGCGGCCGGCGCCCGGCAGGCGTTCGCCCAGCGCGACGTCGGCACCGGCGACCCGGTTATAGCCCGCGAGGTGGCGCTCATAGGTGTGGTCGAGCAGGTTCTCCACGCCGAGCGTGACGATCACGGTGTCGCGGGCATACCAGTCGAGGCGTGCCCCGAAGATGGCGTAGCCGGGGGTCTCCTGCTCGTCATTGGTCCGCGAGACCTTGTCCTGCTCGGCGACGAGCTGGCTCTCGAAGGTCAGCGCATAGTCGGGCTGTTCCCAGGTCACGTCGAGCAGGAGACGTGGCGGAGCGATGCGGTAGAGATCGTCATCGATGTCGCGCCGCTTGCCGCGTACGACACTGGCCACGCCGTCGATGCGCCAGTCGGTGGCGAACCGCCAGCCGAAATCGGCGTCGAGCCCGTAGAACTCCGCATCGACATTGGCAAAGCGCAGCGGTGTCGGATCGCCGTTCATCGCCGAGACCATCTCGGTGGGTGAGTCGATCACGCCGGGGGTGGCGTCGAAGGGCACGCCCTGGATGAAGTCGTCGACGCGCCGGTAATAGGCGGTCGGGCGCAGGTAGACGCCATCGCTGCGCCAGTCGAAGCCGGCTTCGACCGACCAGGCCGCCTCCGGGTCCAGGTCGAGATCGCCGACATAGGTGTTGCCGTCCGCCAGGCCCGCACTCATCGCGGTCGGCAGCCAGGCGAAGCGCTCGACATGATTGGGCACGCGGGTCTTGCGCGCGAGCGTCAGGCGCCAGGTCATCGCACCGTCTGCCTCGCGCCAGATGCGGGCCACCGCGTCCAGCGTCGTCTCGTCGCGATCGCGGTCGGCCATGTTGTAGGCCATGGCCAGCATGCGGGGCCCGGTGGGCAGGGCCGGGCCAAGGCCGGCCTCGCCGGCCGTTTCCTCGAACCGGTCCGCGCGCACGCCGAGCTCGGCTTCCAGCCCTGCGACTTCGCCGGTCCATTCCGCGAACACGCCGGTGCGATCGATCTCGATGTCCGGCAGGGTGTCGACGAAGAACAAGGGATTGTCCGGGTTCGTGATGCGTGCGGCGCGATCGGCCTCTTCGCGATCGAGACCGAACTCGAGGTCGCCGAGGAACAGCGGGACGCTGATGTCGATCGCGGCGGTGACGGCAGCGGCGGTGGCCCGCGTGAACCGGTACATCATAGGGTTCGCGTTGGGCCGCTGTGTGAAATTGTCCATGCCGTGATCGACATCGCTCCAGCCGATCGAGGCATCGACGAGGATCTCGCCGAACGTGCCCTCATAGGTCGCCCGGGCGATGTCGGTCTCCACGAAGCGGATATCCATCGCCAGCGGCGCGGTGCCCGTCGGCCCGGTATCCACGCGGCGATACGAAAGCGCGACCTCATGATCGCCGCCGCGGATCCCGCCGCCGACGCCATGGACGGTGCGCTCATGATGGCTGTTTGGAATATCGCCGCCGGCAAAGGCGATGTCGCCGCCTTCCTCGCGCGAGAACAGGGCCTCCATCCGGTGCCGGTCGTCCGCTCCGCCAGCGACGCCACCGACGGCGTAGGAGCCGTCCACGCTGCGCACGGACGCCATGGTGTCGGCGCTCCATGCGATCTCGTCGCCGGACGCGAAGTCCACCGATTTGAGGATGGCGTTCATGCCCCCGCCGAGACCGGGGCCGCGGCTGACCGGGGCGACGCCGCGGTCGACCTCGATGCGCTCGACCAGAGGCATGGGCGCGTAATGAAGCGGCGGGTCCATCAGGTTGGGGCCGCCCGAGAGGACCGAGGCCCCGTTGATGGTCACAGGTGCGCGTGGCCCGAACAGCCCGCGATACTGGACCTGGCCGGAGACCGCGCCATTGTCGATCAGCGCCGCGCCCGGAAGACGGGCGACGAGGCCGGCTGCGTCGGGGCCCAGCACCGGAGCCTGCTCGGGCGAGATCTCGGTCTCGGTATGGATGTCGATGTTCAGCCGGTAGCCGGTGACGACGATCACGTCGTGCGTGGCGGGCTGGGGTGCCGGCTGGCCGTGCTCGGCCATGGCCGGTGCGGTCAGCGCCAGAGCGCCTGCGGCGCCCGCGAGAAGTCTGGTCTTCAGTGTCATGGCGTTGCCCCCGCCTTGAGATGTGGTTTGTCTGACGTCTGGATAGAAAAGCGGCGGCGCGTCGGGGAGAGGGACACGCCGCCGCAGGCAGGAGGCCGGAGAGGGAGGGCCTCGCGGGTCTATTCGGTCCCGGCCTCGACGAGCTCGAAGAGGTCGTGGAAGCGTTGGTTGGCGCGGCCCGGGTGACGCACGGCGGCGGCTTCGCCCAGGTTGGGGGCCTCGCCGTCCCCGACCTTGATCAGGCCCACCATGCCGAGCCCGTAGTGGGGCAGGCACTTGATGCCGTAGACGCCTTCCTCGTCGAAGGTCACGGTGATCTCCTGGTTGATGCGGCCTTTGAAGGGCTCGGCCCCCTCGGGCAGCATGGTGAGGATGCTCTCCGCATTGTGGCTCGGCTCGGTCGGCAGGAAGGTGACGGTGTCACCGGGCGCGATCTCGAGATAGGCGGGTTCGAAGACCATCATCTGGCCGTCTTCGCCGCGGGTGAGCATATGGACCTGGTGGTCCTCTGCGAGCGCGGCGCCGGTCATCATGGTGGTGGCGAACAGCGAAGCCGCGAGGATCATCTGGAGTTTCATCGTCTTGGCCTTTCATTGAGGCTTGGGGGGAGGAGCGGAGGGCGGACGGGCCGCCCTCCTTCGAGTCGGGTGTTGCGCCTAGTGGCCGGCGAGATCGCTTTCGCCGTCGAGGGCGTGGAAGATCTCGTGGTTCTCTTCACCGGTGACCCTGAGGATGCCGGCAAGGCCGCGCTCGGCCCGCGACAGGGCGTGGTCGACCAGGATGAAGTCGCCGGGCACTTCGAGCTCGAAGTCCACCGCGACGGCACCGCCCGGGGCGACCGTGACCGTCTGGACGTCCTCGACCGGTTCGCTGGTCAGCGAGCCCCATCGTGTAGACGCGGTCGAAGATCTCGCCGATCACGTGGAAGCTCGACGTCGCGTTCGGGCCGCCCACGCCGAAGAAGATGCGGACCGTCTCGCCGACCTCGGCTTCCAGCGGGGTGTTCATCAGAGCGCCCGCCGCGCCGTTGAAGACGTAGTATCCGGATCCTCGTCGAGCAGCTTCTCGATGCTCTCGGTGTTGTGGCCGGGCGTGCCGAAGGCTTCCTCGGTGTAGATCTCGCCCTGCATCACGTAGAACTCGCGATCCACGGGGGGCAGGCCTTCCTCGGGCTCCACGATGATCAGCCCGTACATGCCGTTGGCGATGTGCGAGGCCACCATGGCGTGGCGCAGTGATAGACGTACACGCCCGGGTTCAGCGCCTGGAAGAGGAAGGACTTGGTCTCACCGGGCGCCGCAGCGAGGCCTTCGCGCCCCCGCCGGGGCCCCGTCGCCGCGTGGAAGTCGATATTGTGCATCATCGTGCTGTCTTCAGCATTGGTGAGGCGGACTTCCACGGTGTCGC